>CAZUTK010000081.1:0-12126 GCA_964623265.1 uncultured bacterium
TTTCGCAGACCTTGAGCTTATTCCGGACTGAGACCAAAGCGTATAGATGGCGCTGTGGTGCAAATACGCCCTAACCTGACCCAAAATGGATCTATGCGGCGCCTGCGCTGTCGCTTCTTCCGGGATCGCAGATTTCCCCGGCTTTGCCTGATTGCGAAAAATAATTCCTATTCAACTACTTCAACAGAACTAATTTCTCAGCGACCGAGTATATCCCCGATTCCAGCTTCAATAGGTACACTCCCGAAGTAAGGCTGCTTCCGTCGAAGGTGAGGCTGTGTGTGCCGGCATCACGCCAACCGTCTACGAGTGTCATAACCTGTCTGCCGGCGGTATCATAGATCTTCAGACGGATCCGGCTGGAAACCTCAAGCTGATAGCGGATGGTCGTCATCGGATTGAATGGATTGGGATATACGGAAACCAGACTGAATGCCGTCGGCTGAAAATCCACTAAGGCTTCTGCACAAGCCCATCCTTCGACGTCCGCAGCATCCATCCCGCCTCCCGTCTTCACGAATTGAAAAGAATCCGCCTGACTGATGACTCGGGGAAGCCACGATCCGATGCAAGCCCGATATGTGTAGGTTCCCGGCGGAGCGTTCGCCGGTACGAACTGCGTCAGTGTCCTGGCGAGGGCAGCTGACGCCGCCAGCGTCAGCCCTTCGCGCTTGAACAGTGGAGTGAATAAGTCGCCGTTCGGCAGACGCACTTCGGTCCAGAAATCGAAGTGTATGACGCGTTGATCCAGGTTCTGCACCTGCACCGTGCTGTTAAAAGATCCCCCATTTGCCGGTATGACGATCGGCGGCGAGACCGGATCCAGATTCAGGTCGGCGTTGACCCGATAATCCCATTCATGATGGGGGACATTCTGCGTGGTGCAATGGATGGCTCCGCCGGCGTAGGCGATGCTGTTGCAGTCAATTCCGATGACTTCCCATTCGGGACCCAGAGCGACGCGGTAGGAATCCAGAGCGGCGGCGTCGTACGAGAGATTGTAGATCGGCACGAGCGCTCGGTGGTTGATCAGCAAACTGTTCAGGTAACTTTTGTAGTAACTGGAAACCGGCGGCATAGGACAACGCACAATGTGAAAGGGCGTTCCGTACACGGTGGGGATCGTCGCCATTCGAGCCGCATGGTTTTCGATCAGGTTGTAATTGGGATCATTCGGCTGCATCCTCGCCACGAGGATGGTCGTGTCGTTCATGATCTTCGCCCAGAGATCAATGTGACCGGTGAGATCAATGGAGATGCGCTGAAAGATGTAGCAGGTATCCTGACCGAAGTAATCCTGATAGATCTGGCAGATCTGAGCGTTGGTCATCCCGGGATTGCGGTCATTGATGTAGGTGGACATCATCATGGTTCCGTGTCCGTCGGTCATCATGTTGCCGCCGTCATGCCAGATGTTCGGTCCGTAATAGTCCATCCCCCAGTATGGTTCCAAAAATTCGGGGAAATGATCGTCGTTGGTCCAGGATGGGTTCCAGGCGTACGGCATATCAATGATTCCCAGTGTGGAATCCTGCTGGCGCACGAACCAGGGTCCGTAATCCTTGATCCAGACAGTGTTGGTAGGGGCGATGATGAATTCGAGGTTCTGGTCGGGCACGCCGTGCGAAGCTAGATAATTCAGGCAGTTCGTCTTGTTGGTTTGGCTTGAGGTGACGATGTAGACCACCGCCACGTCCTGCACGGCATCCACGATTTCGGCGAAAAGGTTCGCTCCGAAGCTGTATGGGTAACGGATGAATACTCCTTCGCAGGAGTCAAATTCTGCATCCAAGGTGATCGGTCCCGATGGGGGCGGCGTGATGCGATCCGCGAAAAACGTTTCGGGAATCTTTCCCCGAGCGTATTCACTGCTGGAAAGAGGAAGTTCATCGGCGAGAGATAAACTGGCTATCAGCAGTTTAGCAACTACCTGACAAAGGAGTATTCGCTTCATGATGCCCTCCGCATCCTAAATGGAATTCATAGAATATAATAATTTGTAATAGAAAATACAAGATCTAATTTCTCGATGATGTTTTTTTAGACTTCACATTTTTTAACCTCCCGCCGAAGTTTACCACTCGTGCCTTTTTAAATAATGGGACATAGCTCACAACCGCTGATTGTTGGATTTCCTCACTTCCGCTTTTTTCCCCTTGCATTTTTTCCCGGCGGTATTTATATTTCGAATTGAAGACTTTCCCGCGGCGGCTTTCGCCTGGATCAAACTCTGGAGGACCCCACCGTGACATCCACGCAAACCTCCCGCACGCCCCGCCTCAGCGAAGATTGGCTGGCATTGATCGTCGGTCTTTTCATTTTTCTGCTGGCGCTGTTGCATTTCGCCGGTCTGGACTTCTTCGGCTGGGCGGTGACGACCCGGATTTGGACCAATCTGGGCGCAGCGCTGAAGCCGATTTCCAAATCCTGCGCCGGAATGCCCGGATGGATCTCGCTCGCTTTTACCTATCTCTTCCTGCTGATCGTGGTAACGGCAGGCGCCTGGCTGATCGGATCCAATCTGCGCCGTTTCGCGATCGGCTTCACGCTGGTGTTCATCATCAGCTACCTTTGCTGGATCGCGGGAGGCTGCGCCTACATTGCTGCCACGCCCAATCAATTGAAGGATTACGGCATCTCCTGGTCGCTGAATCTGACGTCCGAAGCGGGGTTCATCATCGCTTTGTTGATCGGTCTGGTCATCGGCAACTTCTTTCCCCGCATGCGCCGCTGGATGGAAGAAGCCATCAAGCCGGAACTGTACATCAAAGCCGCCATCGTGATTCTGGGAGGCTATCTGGGGATCACCGCCGCCGAGCAGCTGGGGCTGGCGACTTCGGTGATGTTCCGGGGGCTGTGCGCCATCGTCGAAGCCTATCTGATCTATTGGGCATTGGTCTATTTTATCGCGCGCCGCTATTTCAAATTCAGCAGGGAATGGTCGGTGCCGTTAGCCAGCGGCATCTCCATTTGCGGCGTTTCCGCTGCGATTGCAACAGGTTCCGCCATCAAAGCTCGACCAATCGTGCCCATTATGGTGTCGTCGTTGGTCGTGATCTTCGCGGTGGTGGAGCTGGTGCTGTTGCCGTTTCTGGCGCAGACTTTTCTGCACAGCGAACCGATGGTCGCCGGCGCCTGGATGGGGTTGGCGGTCAAGACCGACGGAGCCGCTGTCGCCAGCGGAGCCATCACGGAGTCGCTGATTCTGGCGAAAGCGCAAACCGTCGAAGGCGTGCAGTATAAGGAAGGGTGGATTATCGCCACCACCACGACGGTCAAAGTCTTCATTGACGTCTTCATTGCCGTGTGGGCTTTCATCCTCGCCTGGATCTGGTCGGTCAAGATCCAACCGCAGAGCGGCGAAAAAGTCAGCGCAAGGCAGATCTGGGATCGTTTCCCCAAATTCATCCTGGGTTATATGGCGACTTTCCTCGTCATCCTGTTGATCGGCGTCCTGGCGAAGGATCTGGTGCCGACCACCAAGGAGGCGATGGGGCAAGTGAACGTCTTCCGCGGCATTTTCTTCGTGATGACTTTCTTCACCATCGGCGTCGTTTCTGACTTTCGCAAGCTGTGGGAAGAAGGCATCGGTAAGCTGGCGCTGGTGTACATCATCTGCCTGTTCGGATTCATCATCTGGATCGGGCTGCTGATCTCCTGGTTGTTCTTCCACGGCGTAAAACCGCCGGTGATCGGATAAGCCGGTCACGACCGATAAACTGTTCGTCTCAAATTGAGGAGCTATATGCAGGAATCCGATCTGAAAAAAGAACTCGAGAGGATGGAATATGAGCCCTTGCTCCCCATCGAGAAGAAGCTGATCTTATGGAGTCTCGTGTTGGGAGTGGGTCTGATCATCATTCTCGTCTGGATCAGCCACACTTTTTTCGAAGTGTAAGCCGCCGGCTTTTGCCTGTGTATTTAGATCGCGTCAAGCATACAGGATAGGGCTTCTAGATCATCCCCCCACAACATTTCCTCTCCGTTCTCGCTCTGCACGCGAAGGAAGCGGTGCAAGGAGCGAAGACTTCACTTGCCAAACGCTCTTCCAACCGGTTTCCTGTATGATGGTTGAGTATTTTTTTCAACTGAGATGTTTAACCTGACGAAATATAAAATAACCTCATCTCTACTGCATCCTGATTCTCGTATTATTACAGTCTGTTATCCAATATGAATTAAACCGGAGGAATTATGTCTCGATTTTTTGTGGAAGTATCGCATGCATCCGATGAAATCGAGTGCGCTCGTGTCATTCAGACCTTTCTGAAGACCGGCTCGCATTATTTATCGCGCGCGGAATGGGGATGTATGGACGGCGAACACAAAGCCTGGATCATTTTAGATGCGGACAATAAGGAAGAAGCGCGTCGCGTGCTGCCTCCTGTGTTCCGACCCACTGCAAAGATCGTGAGTCTAACCCGCTTCACGCTGAACGATATCGAAAATATCCTGAATCGCCATCAAGCTTAGCCATCGCTTTTTCCGCTATGTAGGAAAGATTTCTGTCGTTACACTTGAAAACCGCTCGGAAAAGACGCATTTCTCGTAGGACTCGCGGAGTTTCGTGAGAAGATCTAGGGCGCGGGAAGATTATGCGCAATATGTGAAAATCATCGCTTTTCACCATTCCCGGTTGAAATTAAAGTTACGGGAAAAACCTGCCGATAGAAAGACTGAGCCCTACATGCGATGGAAGATGGAAGAGCGTTCGACAGAAGAGAGCTTGGTGATCACGCCGAACCCCGGGTGGAAACCCCGACAGGAACGAAAGAAGACCCTGTTAGAATCCAAACGGAGCAAAGCGCCAGAAGAAGAGGAAACGCAGCCCCGCCCGCCCGCCCCCCTGCCCTTCGGTAAGCTGGATATCTTCGCCTAAAAACAGTTTGAATCTTTCACTCCCCTACCATTTCAAGAGTCGTGGAACACACGCGGATTCCATCTGGTTATAGATGTAGAACCGACGGGATGATTCTCTCTTGAAACACAGCCTAAAAAATCCGCTTGCATCCTGAATCGTATTTTCTTATATTTAAGCGAAAACGCACATCACCGAGAGGAAAACCGATGAAATGGATACGCTTATGCGCCCTGCTGCTCAGCCTATTCGGCATCACGCTGATTGGCACGGCGCAGGATGACATTCAGGCGGAATTAGAGAAATTGCAGGAGCGACGCGCTCAGATCAACGCAGAAATGCAAGCCGCCAGCGAATCCGGCGATCAGGCGAAGTACGATCAACTGCGCGTGCAATGGGATGAGATCTCGGAAAAGATCAAGAAATTAGCTGAACAGCTGAGCCAGGACACGGAATCCCGGGCGAATGCCATCAAGTTCTACAACCAGGGCAACAAATACTATCAGCAGGGCAATATCCCGAAAGCCATCGAGAGCTACAAAGAGTCGCTGAAGTACGATACCCAGAATCCCAAAGCGTACTACAATCTCGGATCGGCGCAATATCGAGCGAAGGATTACCCGGGTGCGCTGAAGTCTTTTGAAAGCGCCCTCCTGCTTAGCCCCAACTATGTGGAAGCCTTATGGATGAAGGGGAATGTGCTGGATAAAATGGGTCAACCGAAGGAGGCATTGAAAGCCTATCAGGATGCTGTGCAATACGATGCCACCTTCGCCAAGGCGTATTTCGGGATGGGGACCATCTATCTCAGCATGGATAAAGATCCGGAAGCGGCGGAAGCCTTCCAGCGGGCGACAGATCTGGATCCGAAGTACGATTTGGCATTTATCTCGCTGGCGCAGGCGTTGATCAAACTGAACAAGCATGACGAAGCCATCGAAGCGGCGAACGGCGCCATTGCCGCGGATCCCACCGCTTGGAAAGCATACTACTTGAAAGCAACCGCCGCCAACAAAGCCGGCAAGGCACAGATGGCTCTCGAAGCCGCGCAGGAAACGCTGAAATACAAAGCCAACTATGCGGGCGCCTATTTCGAGATCGGTTTGGCATACGAGAATCTGGGCAACAAAGCCGCCGCGCTGGAGAACTTCAAAAAGTGCCTGGACGATCGCCAGTGGCGCCCCAGTGCGGAATACCACATCAAGCTCATCCAGGAAGGGTGAGAAGATACAAATGTTTAAAAACCTGCCTCTTTTCAGGGCGGGTTTTTTTATTGGATTTCACGATGGAAAGATTGAATCCACAACAGAAATCTTCGGTGCTTGTTTCCGCTGCGCTGGTCTCGCGCAAGGGCGAGCAACTGGCGTCGGAATTCAGCGCGGCGTTGAACGAGGCGCTTTCTCCGGAAGAGATCGTGGAGCTGATCTTGCAGAGTCTGCTCTTCGACGGGTATCCCACTGCGCTGGAAGCCTTCCTCACTTTGAAAGAATTGATTCCAGATCGCCTCCCCGCAGAAAACCTGTTGGAACGCTATACAGGCGAACAAACCGAAATCTGGCGCAGCCGCGGGGAAAGCCTCTGTCGCCGGATTTACGGAAGAAATTTTGAACGCCTGATGAGCAATGTTTCCTCCTTTTCCCCGACTCTGCAGGAATGGATGCTGTTGGAAGGATACGGCCGGGTCCTGGCTCGCCCTTCGCTTTCGATCCAGCTGCGTGAATTGGGCATCATCGCCATCCTCGCCGTGAAAAATCAACCCCGCCAGCTTCACTCGCACCTGCGCGGCGGCGCTCATGTGGGCTTGTCGTTATTGCAATTGGAAAGTGCCGTGTCGCTCTGCCGGAAGTACACCACCGCGGAGAATATCGCTTCCGCGAGACGGATCCTTTCGGAAATGACCGCTCGCGGCAAGCTGTGATCGGCCGCAAAGAGCGCAATCTGTAGATCAAGCCGCGAAGCAGAAGATGAAGGGGTTTGTGCTCTGAAATGGAAATACGACATTCTGTCAGGGCTTGGCAGTCTCAGGCAAGGATTCTGCAATTTGCAAGTGTTTGATATTTAAGTGCATAAAAGAAATTTTACCGTTATTTTAGACGGCACAAATTTTGCTTATCTCTGAAAATACGAACATAAAAAGGATATAATCCGGAGGTTTTATCACGATGAGCAAGATCATTGGAATTGACCTGGGGACGACGAATTCGGTCGTGGCGGTTATGGAAGGCAATGAGCCGGTGGTGATTCCCAACGCCGAAGGGAGCCGCACCACTCCTTCCGTCGTCGCTTTCACCAAGTCCGGAGAACGCTTGGTCGGAGCGCCCGCCAAGCGTCAGGCGGTGACCAATCCCCAAAAGACCGTCTATTCCATCAAGCGGTTTATGGGACGGAATCTGAGCGAAGTCGCCACGGAAGTCAACGAGGTGCCCTATACGGTGACCGCAGGTCCCAACGGACAAGCGCGCGTCAAAATAGATGAGAAGGAATATTCTCCGCCGGAGATTTCCGCGATGATCTTGCAAAAACTGAAGCAAGCGGCGGAGGATTATCTGGGTGAAAAAGTGACCAACGCCGTGATTACGGTGCCGGCGTACTTCAACGACACTCAGCGCCAGGCGACCAAGGATGCCGGCGAAATCGCGGGATTGAAGGTGGAACGCATCATCAACGAGCCCACGGCGGCTTCTCTGGCATACGGACTGGATAAGACCAAGGACGAGCGCATCGCCGTGTACGACTTCGGCGGCGGTACCTTCGATATCTCCATTCTCGAACTGGGGGAGGGCGTCTTCGAGGTGAAATCGTCCAACGGCGATACGCACCTAGGCGGCGATGATTTCGACCAGCGGCTGATTGACTACGTGGCAGATGAGTTCAAAAAGAACGAGGGGATTGACCTGCGCAAGGATCCGATGGCTTTGCAGCGTCTGAAGGAAGCCTGCGAAAAAGCCAAGATCGAACTCTCCAGCGCTCAGCAGACGCAGATCAACCTGCCCTTCATCACGGCGACGCAGGAAGGTCCCAAGCATCTGGATATGACGGTGACGCGGGCGAAATTCGAATCCTTGATCGCCGATCTGGTGGAACGCAGCGTAGAGCCCTGCCGCAAGGCTTTGGAAGCGGCGAAGATGAAGCCGAGCGACATAGACGAAGTCATTTTGGTGGGCGGTTCCACCCGGGTGCCTCTGGTCATCGAGACCGTGCGGAAAATCTTCGGCAAGGAGCCCAACCGCAGCGTGAATCCGGATGAGGTGGTGGCGCTGGGCGCCGCGATCCAGGGAGGGATCCTCTCCGGCGACGTCAGCAAGGATATGGTCCTGCTGGATGTGACGCCGCTCTCTTTGGGCATCGAAACGCTGGGCAATGTGATGACCAAGTTAATTGAAGCCAACACCACGATTCCGCACCGCCGCACTGAAATCTTCTCCACGGCGTCGGACAACCAGACCACGGTGGATATCCACGTCTTACAGGGCGAACGGCCAATGGCGTATGACAATAAGACCATCGGGCGCTTCCAGCTGGACGGCATTCCACCCGCGCCTCGCGGTGTGCCACAGATTGAAGTGACCTTTGATATTGACGCCAACGGCATCCTCTCCGTATCCGCGAAGGACAAGGCGACCGGCAAAGAACAGTCCATCAAGATCCAGGCTTCGTCCGGTTTGACCAAGGAAGAAGTGGAGAGAATGAAGGCGGACGCCAAGTCTCACGCCGCGGAAGACTCGAAGAAGCGCGAAGAGATCGAACTGCGCAACCGGGCGGATACTCTCGCCTGGCAGACCGAAAAGCAGATGAACGAATTCGGCGACAAGATGGACGCGGATTCCAAGGCGAAGATGTCCGCGGCGCTGGAACGCCTGAAGACGGCACTGCGCGGCAGCGACATCAACGAAATCCGTTCCGCCACGGACGGCTTGAATCAGCTTTGGGCGCAGGTTTCCAGCCAGATGTACGCCTCCGCGCAGCAGCAGGCGAAAGCCGGATCGCAGCAGGCGGGTTCCACCGGAAGCGGCGCCAAGAAGGAAGGCGAAGTCGAGAACGTCGAATACGAAGTGGTGGATGAAGAACCTAAAGATAAGAATTGAGCCGGAGCGAAATCAAATCACTGCGCAGTAATTACCGCATAGTTGGGATGGGGCGGGTTCCGGTGAGCCCGCCTCAACTCTAAGCGCTGCTATGAACTGCTGCGCGGCGAAATAATGATAGCGTGGTGAGAGACCGGTTCCGATACCTGGAGGAAAAAGATGGAGACCACCGCGGTGAACATCCCCTGGCTGCTGCTGCTGGAACGGCTGGCGACGGCGATCCTGTGCGGCGCGGCGATCGGTCTGGAGAGGGAGTGGAAACGCAAGGGAGCCGGCTTGCGGACGATGATGTTGATCTGCCTCGGATCCGCGCTCTACATCACGGTTTCGGAGCTGATGAGCCTGCATGCCCGCCAGCCTTTCGACGTCACCCGCGTGGCGGCTCAGGCAGCTTCCGGCGTGGGATTCATCGGAGCGGGGACGATCATTGTGGCGCGCGGACAGGTGCACGGCTTGACCACCGCCGCCACCATCTGGACCGTCGCCGCCATCGGGTTGATCATCGGCGCCGGATTCCCGCAGGTAGGGCTGGCGGTCACCGCCGCCGTGTTGGCGATCCTGCTGATCATCGGGCAGGTGGAGAAGCGCTTCGTGCGCCCGCTGATCGGGGAGGGGGAGAAGGCGCAGGGGGGAAGAGACGAACAGGAGGGTTGAGATACTTGCAGAAATATCATTATTTAAAAAGATTTCATCTCACCCTGCTGTCGGATCCCCGCACACGACGGCTGAAGCGGGAAGGTATGCGATTCCCGGCTTATTGACTTTTGCAAATCCGTGAAATCCGCGGAATCTGTGTAGTATGTGGTTCAGAAAAATGAGCGGAGAAAGCTATAAATGCAACCGGAAAAACTGACCATCAAATCCCAGGAGGCGCTGCAGCGGGCGGATCGCGAAGCCGCCGAACGCGGCAACCAGTACATCGAGCCCGAACACCTGCTGAAGGCTCTGCTGGAAGACGAAGAGAGCCTGGTCCGGGAGATCTTAGCTCGTCTGGGCGTCAACCTGAACAATCTAAACGCCTCGCTGGATCTCGAGATAGACCGTTTTCCCAAAGTCAGCGGAGCGGGAGCGGGGCAGAGATACCTCGCACGCGGCTTGAACGCCGTCCTGACCCAAGCGGAAAAAGAAGCGGCTGCTCTGGGCGACGAGTTCATCTCCGTCGAACACCTCCTGCTGGGTATGTCGGAGTCGAAGAACCTGCCCATCGGCAAACTGCTGAAGAAAGTAGGCGCCGGCAAGGATGACCTGCTGAAAGCGTTGAAAGAACTGCGCGGGACTCAGCGCGTCACGGATCAGGCGCCGGAAGCGAAATATAAGGCGCTGGAACGCTACACTCGCGATCTGACCGGTCTGGCCAAGCAGGGGAAGCTGGACCCCGTCATCGGGCGGGACGAGGAGATCCGCCGCGTGCTGCAGGTGCTGTCGCGCCGCACCAAGAACAACCCGGTGTTGATCGGCGAACCCGGCGTGGGCAAGACCGCCATCGTGGAAGGCTTGGCGCACCGCATCGCTTCCGGCGACGTGCCCGAAGGCTTGAAGAACAAACGCGTCCTGGCTCTGGATTTGGGCGCTTTGATCGCCGGCACAAAATACCGCGGCGAGTTCGAAGACCGTTTGAAGGCGGTCTTGAAAGAGATTCAGGCGGCGGAAGGCGAAGTCGTGCTCTTCATAGACGAGCTGCACACGATCGTGGGCGCCGGTTCGGCGGAAGGCGCGATGGATGCGTCCAATATGCTCAAACCCGCGCTCGCTAAAGGGGAGTTGCGCGCCATCGGCGCCACCACGCTGGACGAATACCGCAAGTACATCGAGAAGGACGCGGCTCTGGAGCGGCGTTTCCAGCCCGTTATGGTGGATGAACCTACCGTCGAGGAGACGATCTCCATCCTGCGCGGACTGCAGGAGAAATACGAGGCGCATCACAAAGTGCGCATCACCGACGCCGCGCTGGTGGCTGCGGCGGTGCTGTCCCTCCGTTACATCAGCGACCGCTTCCTGCCGGATAAAGCCATAGACCTGATTGACGAAGCCGCTTCCAAGCTGCGCATCGAGATTGATTCGATGCCCGAAGAGCTGGAGCTGGTGACGCGCAAGATCACGCAGTTGGAAATCGAGCGCCAGGGGTTGAAGCGCGAGACCGATGAAGCGTCCCGCAAGCGGCTGGAAGGCGTCGAAGAAGAGCTGACGGAATTAAAAGAAGAAGAGAAGAAGCTGAAGGCGCGCTGGCTGCGGGAAAAAGAGATCCTGAACGAGATCGGCCGCATCAAAGAGCGCATTGATCAGGTCAAAGTCGAGGAAGCCAGAGCCGAACGCGAAAACGATTTCAATAAAGTCAGCGAGTTGCGCTATGGCGTGCTGCGCGATTTGGACAAGAAGCTGAATTCACTGAAGGAGCAGCTGGCGCAGTATCAGGGGGATCGCAAACTGCTGCGCGAAGAAGTCACGGATGAAGACGTCGCTGAGATCGTTTCCCGCTGGACGCACATCCCCGTGTCGCGGATGCTGGAGAGCGAGAAGCAGAAGCTGCTTCATATGGAGGAGAAGCTGCACAGCCGCGTCATCGGTCAGGATGAAGCCATCGCCGCCGTTTCCGACGCGATCCGGCGCGCCCGCGCCGGTTTGCAGGATCAGAATCGCCCGCTGGGATCGTTCATCTTCCTCGGTTCCACCGGCGTGGGCAAGACCGAGCTGGCGCGAGCCCTGGCGGAATTCCTCTTCGACGACGAAAATGCTCTGGTGCGGCTGGATATGTCTGAATATCAGGAACGCCACACGGTATCGCGCATGGTCGGCGCGCCCCCCGGGTATGTGGGATATGAAGAAGGCGGGCAGTTGACCGAAGCGGTGCGGCGCAAGCCTTACAGCGTCGTCCTGCTGGATGAAATTGAAAAAGCGCACCCGGAGGTGTTCAACATTCTCCTTCAGGTGCTGGACGACGGCAGGCTGACCGATAATAAGGGCAGAACCGTCAATTTCAAGAACTGCATCATCATTATGACGTCGAATCTGGGTTCGGATCTGGTCCGGGCGCGGATGAATCATCCGGATGCCGCATCGCTGGAAGGTTCCCGCCGCATTTACGAACAGGTCAAATCCGATATCCTGGACTTGCTGCGCCAAACACTGCGGCCTGAATTCTTAAACCGCATTGATGAAATCATCGTCTTCCATCCGCTGTCCAAT
>CAZUTK010000082.1:0-11504 GCA_964623265.1 uncultured bacterium
GTGGGCGGGTTACCGTTACGTCGTGCCGGAACCGATGCCGCTTAGTCCCGACCTGCCGTTTTCCGTCGTTCCAAAATCGGAAATCGGGGTGAAGGAGATCATGGAGATCCTGCGGGATCACTACGAGTGGACGGGTCTTCATCAGGCGGACCTGCGAACCGGCAGCCCGCACGGAGTCGGGATTAACACGATCTGCAACGAAATGACTCAGACCAGCTTTATCGTTCAGTTGCGCGGCTATCTGCCTTCGGATGTGGGGATCGTGTACTGGGTTTCTCTGTCGCATCCGGGGGAATCGGTGTACATCCCCTTTTATTTCGGAATGGATGATTTCCCTGCGGGCTACGCTGGAGCGCAAGAAGTGCCGACGATGGATGTCTTTCGCAGTAAGATCACCTCCGCCTTTTTCCCCAATCCGCAAGAGGCTTTCTGGACATTCTCGAATTTCACCTGGAAGATTGCGGGGGAATACGGCCGCTTGAGTCATACAGCGCGCGAAGCGCTGTCGGGCGTGGAAGAGCGCGCTTGGACGATGCAGATTCCTCTGGAGGAGGAACTGGTGCAGCTTTGTGCGACAGACCGACCCGCCGCGAGACTTCTGATGTCGAATTATTCCTTGGGCTTGTATCTGGATGCGCTGCAGACGATGGAACGCGTATTACAGACCGGCTTTTAACTTTGGAGGTGGCGATTACACCGGCACGTTTCCGAAAAAGTCTTTCATTGAGAGGAGAGGACTATGGTGAAGAAAGAAACCTATGAGAAGTTAGATCAGGAGCTGCGCGAATGGGGCATACAGATTGATGTCTTGAAAGCGCGCGCAGCGAAGGCGAAAGACGAGCTGAAGGCGGAATATGAACAGCTAATTGCGAACCTGACCGGCAAATCCGCCGAAGCGCAAAAGAAGCTGTCCGAATTGAAAAAGGCGGGGGCGGAAGCGAAGGAAGATCTAAAAGTGGGCATCGAAAAAGCCTGGAAGGACTTAA
Organism: uncultured bacterium; assembly: GCA_964623265.1. Classification (GTDB taxonomy): domain Bacteria; phylum Electryoneota; class B3-LCP; order B3-LCP; family B3-LCP; genus CAZUTK01. The sequence continues at coordinate 987 of CAZUTK010000082.1, forward strand.
GCCAGGCGATCGAGAAGGCGAGATCGAGAATCAAATAGACTGCGAAATACCGGAGAAGTCATGCGAGTAAAAGCGATTCTTTTCCTGTTTCTCGTTTGGATGGCGATCTGGGGCTGCAAGGGAGGCGGCAAGCAAGCCAAGCCGGATGCGGACATCGCGAAACCGGAAACATCGGGCGGCGAAGTGGTCATCACGCCGTCCGGATTGAATTATCAAGATTTGGTCGTCGGCGACGGCGAAGAGGCTGAAGCCGGCGATCTGGTGTCCGTCCACTACACCGGCTGGCTGAAAGACGGCAAGAAATTCGACAGCTCGCTCGATCGAGGCGCTCCGTTCCCCTTCAATCTGGGCACGGGGACGGTCATCAAGGGGTGGGATGAAGGCGTCGCCGGCATGCGGGTGGGCGGCAAGCGCAAGCTGATCATTCCGCCGGAGCTGGGTTATGGCGATCGCGACATCGGCAACGGGTTGATCCCTCCCCGTTCCACGCTGATCTTCGAAGTGGAATTATTGAGGGTCCAGAAGAAGCAGCAGTGATCCTATGCCGTCCGACGCCGAATTAGTGGATGAACTGCTGGATGTCTGCCATCGGCTGCACCGAGCGGGCATGGTCGCCGCCAACGACGGCAACGTGTCCGCGCTGTGTGAAGACGGCAATTTGATCACTTCGGTGACCAACGTCTCCAAGGGCGCCATGACCGCGAAGGATATCGTCAAAGTGGACCGCCTGGGCGCGCCGCTGGAAGAGGGGAAGAGGCCGTCATCCGAGTTGCCCATGCATCTGGCGATCTATCGCGACCGGCCGGATGTGCGCGCCGTCGTCCATGCGCATCCTCCCTACGCCACCGGTTTCGCCGCCGCGGGTTTGGCGCTGGACCGGTGCGTGCTGCCGGAGATCGTGATGACGTTGGGCAGCGTTCCGCTGGCGGAATACGGGACTCCTTCGACAGAGGAGGTGCCGGAGGCGGTTTCGAAGTGGATCGGCCGGGCGGATGCGGTGCTGCTCTCCAATCACGGAGCGGTCACGGTGGGAACGTCTCTGATGGATGCGTTCTACAAGATGGAACGCATCGAGCATTACGCTCAGATCTGCTACATCGCCCGTCAGTTGGGCGGAGAGAGGGTATTGACGCCCGAAGAGGTGAGCAAACTGTATCAACTTCGATCGGCATCCGGCAGAAGCGAACGCAGCCCAGGCTGTTGGGCGTGCGATCGAGTAGTTGCCGACGGATGTAGCGGCGAAGTCTGCGTGAACTACTCTTCCGGAGAGACCTTTGAAGAAAAGGTGAGGAGAGTGGTGCGGGAGATCCTAAGCGGGCGGCAATAGGTCACAGGATAGAGTCAAGTATGAAAATCCTCATCATCGGAGCGGGGGAAGTCGGGTACTACCTAGCGCAGGAGCTGACGCAGGAGAAACACGATGTAATCGTGGTGGAATCGAACGCGGAACAGTTGCAGCGGATCAGCCGGAATCTGGATGTCTTGGCGATTCAGGGGGACGGCACGAGGCAGGCGGTCTTGCGGGAAGCCGGAGTCGCCTCTGCGGATATGCTCATCGCCGTCACCAATTCCGATGAAGCGAACATCGTCAGTTGCATGATTGCGCGGGAATACCGCGTGAAGACCAAGATCGCTCGGGTGCGGGATCATGAGCTGACCAGTCCGGATTCTGTGTTGAAACCGGAGAAGATCGGCGTGGATCTGTTGATCAACCCGGAGCTGGAGACTTCGAAGGAGATCGTCCGTTTGATTCGGCATCCCGCGGCGACCGACGTGATGGAGTTCTTCGACGGCCGCGTGGAGCTTCTGGGGATGCGCGTGGCGGATGATTCGCCGGCGGTAGGCAGGACCTTAGCCGAGCTGGGAAGGCGATTCACCGAGCTCAACTACCGAATGGTCGCTATCGCCCGCGGAGATAAGACGTTGATTCCCCGGGGGGGGGATGCAATTCAGAAGGAAGACCTAGTTTACGTCGTCACGCAGAAAGAAGCAGCTCAGGAGGTCTTTGCGCTGGTGAATCACCAGCGGAGAAAGGTGGATCATCTGATGATTCTTGGAGCCAGCCGGATTGGCAGGTTGGTGGCGGCGGAGATCCAGAAGGATCACAAGATGGACGTCAAATTGGTGGATGCCAATCCCGATAAGGCGCGCCGGGTCGCCGAAATGCTGGATGATACGTTGGTCGTAGAAGCGGACGGGAGAGATATTGACGCGATGGCGGCGGAAGGGTTAATTGATATGGATGTCTTCGTCGCCTGCACGAACGACGACGAGAACAACATCGTCACGTCGCTGGTGGCGCAGCATCTGGGCGTGAAGCGCACGATAACGTTGTTGGAGAAGCGATTCTATCTGTCTATCATCCGCGCCATCGGACTGGAAATCGGCGTGAACAAGCATATCCTGACCAGCAACGCCATCTTGAAGTGCATCCGCCATGGCAAGGTATTGTCCTTCTCGCATGTGCGCGGCATCAACGCGGAGACGATCGTTTACTCCGTTGCTCCGAAGGCGAAGATCACCAAGAAGCCGCTGAAAGATTTGGATCTGCCGGATGATTGTCTGATCGGCGCGGTGCGCCGCCGCAGGGAGGAAGTGATCATCCCCACCGGCGAGACGCGGATCGAACCGGAGGATGAAGCGCTGGTCTTTTACCTGCCGGCGGTGCGGGATAAATTGAATTCCTGGTTCGATTAATATGAAGGTCGGGCCTGTTTTGAATTTTCTGGGGGTGCTTTTCATATTTCTCAGCGTTTTCATGGCTTTGCCCGCTGTTTGGGCGTTCTATTATCGGGAAGATGCTTGGATTTCTTTTATTTTACCGGCATTGGGGACTTTGATCGGCGGTTTTGCGATCAAGAAGCTCACGAATGCGGAACCCGGCATCGGCATCCGCGAAGGGTTCGCCATTGTGGTTTTCGGATGGGCGGGCGTCGTATTGTTGGGCGCCGTTCCCTATCTGACAACGGGCTCGATTCCGTCCTTCACGAACGCCGTTTTTGAATCGGTGGCGGGGTTTACGACGACGGGCGCCAGCATTTTAAGCGATGTGGAGAGCTTGCCGAAGAGCGTGCTTTTCTGGCGCAGCTTCACGCACTGGTTGGGCGGAATGGGGATTGTCGTTCTGTCTCTGGCGATCCTGCCTTTTCTGGGGACGGGCGGCATGCAGTTGTACCGAGCGGAGGTCGCGGGGCCAACGAAAGATCGGTTGACGCCGCGCATCCAGCGCACCGCCAAAGTTCTCTGGGGGATCTACCTTCTGATCACGTTGCTCGGTACTGCCCTGCTGATGCTTTGCGGAATGGACTTCTTCGATGCGCTCTGCCACACGTTCGGAGCGCTGGCGACGGGGGGATTTTCGACGCGTAATGCCTCCATCGGTGCTTTTGACAATCCCTGGATCCCTTGGGTGGTGATCCTCATTATGCTCTTAGGCGCGACGGATTTTGCTCTGCATTTTTACGCATTGCGCGGGAAACCGCTGAATTACTTCAAGAGCTCGCAGTTCAGATCCTATTTTCTAACTTTGATTGGCGCCGTTGTGCTGGTAGTCGTGTTCAGCTACCCCTATTTGCGGACGACCGGGGAATCTGTTGTAGATTGTGTCTTCGAAGTCGTCTCGATGAGCACCACAACGGGATATGTTACAGCGGATTATGAGAAGTGGCATCCGGTCGTCCCCTGGATCATCATGGGGCTGCTGTTTCCAGGCGGGATGGCGGGATCCACCGCCGGAGGGATGAAATTTGTCCGAGTGATGATAGCGGCGAAATCTCTTCATCTGACGATCCGCCGTTTCATTCATCCACAGGGGGTCTATGCTGTCCGCGTGGATGACCGCCCTGTGGCGGAAGAGATTGTCCAGCAGATCCTGGCGTTTTGTTTTCTGTATGTCATCGTGTTTTTCCTCTGCGCGCTAGGGCTGGCGGCGACGGGGGTGGATTTCATTACCTCTTTCGGCGCATCGCTGGCGTGCATTTCCGGCACGGGACCGGGATTGGGATTAACAGGGGCGATGGGGAATTATTATTCCTTGCCTATTGTCGCCAAGTGGATACTCATTGTGGAGATGGTGTTGGGACGTCTGGAGTTCTACGCCGTTCTCATCATAGTAAGTCGAAGTTTTTGGAAGAAGTAACAGGCGGATCTTCGTGTTTCGGGTGGTATATGAAATGTTTGCGAGGTGAAGAGAACGGGTAGTCGTGAAGGTCAGTCCGGTCTTAAATTTCATAGGATTTCTGCTTATTTTTTTAGGGATGTGCATGCTCCTGCCCGCCGTCTGGGCATATTATTATCAGGAAGCGGAGATTCTTCATTTCATCGCGGCGGCTATGGTGACGTCCGGGATCGGTTTTGCGCTGTGGAGATGGAATCCATCGGATCCGGGCATCCACGATCGCGAGGGGTTCGCCATCGTGAGTTTCGGCTGGAGCGCGATGGCGGTTTTCGGGGCGCTGCCCTTTCTCTTGACGGGCTCCATTCCATCCGTGACGGATGCGATCTTCGAGTCCATGTCGGGATTTACGACGACAGGCGCGAGCATTATAAGCGATGTGGAGAGTTTGCCGAAGAGCGTGCTCTTCTGGCGCAGCTTCACGCATTGGCTGGGCGGAATGGGCATCATCGTCATATCATTGGCGATTCTCCCCATGCTGGGGATCGGCGGTATGCAGCTTTTCAAAGCCGAGTCGCCCGGGCCTACGAAGGATAAGTTGACGCCTCGCATCCGACAGACCGCCGCGCTCCTGTGGGGGGTTTACGTTCTTCTTTCGATACTGGAGGCGGTGTTGTTGAAACTCTGCGGCATGGATCTCTTCGAGGCGCTGTGCCATACTTTTGGAACGATGGCGACCGGGGGGTTTTCGACGCGGAACGCATCCATCGCCACTTACGATAATCCCTGGATCCATTGGGTGATCATCCTCTTCATGTTCATCGCAGGGACCAACTTCACGCTGCACTATCAAGCTCTGCGGGGCAAGCCCTTGCGCTATTTCCGCGATGCGGAATTTCGTTATTACGGTGCCACGGTTTTGATCGCGGTGCTCGCGGTTCTTTTTTCGAGCTGGTCGTCCTTGCGGGAGAATGGTCAGCATCTGCGGGATGTCGTGTTTCAGGTCGTTTCGTTGCTGACCACGACCGGATATGTCACCGCGGATTATGCGCAGTGGCATCCTTTCGCCATCTTGATTTTGTTGATGCTGATGTTCATCGGGGGGATGGCGGCGTCCACCGGAGGCGGGATGAAGGTGATGCGCGTGGTGATCGTCTTGAAGCACGCGCATATTGAGATCAAGAAGCTCATCCATCCTCATGCCATTTTCCCTCTGCGTTTCGGCAAGCGCATCATCGCTCAGGACATCGCCACCAACGTTCTCGGATTTTTTTTACTCTTCATCGTCATATTCGTCGCAGGCGGGGCGGTGCTGCTGATGCTCGGGCTGGATTTTTCCACCGCGCTGGGGGCTTCCATAGCTTGTCTGGCGAACATCGGTCCGGGCATCGGGGAAGTGGGTCCTACCGGCAATTACGCTGCGCTGCCCGGCATTGCGAAGTGGGTTTTGATCGTGATGATGTTGATGGGGCGATTGGAGCTTTACACCGTTCTGGTTCTCTTCAGCCGGAGTTTTTGGAGGCGTTGAGCCATGGAGTGGAAGCAGATTTTCATCGAGAATTACAAGGTCAAGCTGGCATTATTCGTAATGGCGGTGTTTCTTTGGTTTTTTGTGGTTTCCAGCCGGGAATACGTGCAGGTGATGAAAGTTCCGCTGCGCGTGGTCAATTTTTCATCTGACAAATTATTTCTGGAGGATCCGCCGCCTTCGGTTCAGGTGCGCTTCCGCGGAAAAGGTACCTCGCTGCTTCTGCTCTACATATTTGGCGACGTGCATCTCAGCCTAGATCTTTTAAATATCAAATCTTCCTTCGATTATCCACTCCGAATAGATCAAGTGGAATGGGCGACCGGATTGGATGTGCAGATTCTGGATATCGTCTATCCCGATACGGTGAAAGTGCGCCTCGATGAGAAGTTAGAGCGGAAGCTGGCGGTGAAACCGCTTCTCCTAGTGATTCCGGCGGAAGGGTACACTTTATCGGGCGACACCGTGGTGATGCCGGATACGGTGATGGCGATCGGCGCGAAGACGGAACTGGAAAAGCTGGAGTACGCGCACACGCAGGCACGCACCATTGAAGGAGCGAGCAACTCCTTCAACATCAAGCTTCCACTTTCGGCGCAGCAGCAGCGCACCGTGCGCTTTGAACCTGCGGTGGTGAACCTTTCGGTGAATATCGAAAAGATTGCGGAGCGGGAGATATTCGCGTTGCCGGTGCAGGTGAAAGGCAACTATTCGCTTCGCATCCGCGTTCAACCTTCGGCAGTGAGCATCCGTGTGCGCGGCGCCGCTTCGCTGGTGAACCGTCTGACGGATCAGGAAATTCCCATCCACGTGGAAATCAACCGGGCGACGCCGGACAGCGCAGCGCTGATTCCCACCGTTACTTTACCGCGGGGGGTGACTCTGCTGGAAGTGAAACCGCCGGCGGTTCAGATTCTATTCAATGGGAGACACATATAGAATTGGTTGTGCTGGGCATCGAAACTTCCTGCGATGAAACGGCCGCGGCTATCCTGAAGGACGGCGCGGCTCTTTCTTCCGTAGTATCTTCGCACTGGCTGCATAAGCGTTACGGCGGGGTCGTGCCGGAGCTGGCGTCGCGCGCGCATCTGCAGCTGTTGCCGATGCTGACGGCGCAGGTTCTTGAAGAGGTTCATCTCACCTTGAGGGACATAGACGCGGTGGCGGTGACTCGCGGCCCGGGCTTGATCGGCTCCCTGCTGGTGGGGATTTCCTTCGCTAAAAGCGTTGCGTTCGCCTGCGGAAAGCCCTTCATCGGGGTGAACCATCTGGAAGGGCATCTCTGGAGTTTGAAGTTGAAGCATCCCGAAGTTGAATCCCCGTTTTTAGCGCTCTTGGTTTCCGGAGGGCACACGCTGCTGATTGGTGTGGACGGCTTCGGACAATACCGCTGGATCGGCGGCACCCGCGACGACGCCGCGGGGGAAGCCTTTGACAAGGTCGCGGTGTTGTGCGGTTTGGGTTATCCCGGCGGAGCGGAGGTCGAGAAGCGCGCGGCGCAGGGTAACCCGGGATTTCACAATTTTCCGGTGGGAATGCACGGTCAGAAAAGCTACGATTTTTCGTTTTCCGGATTGAAGACGGCGGTGGCGAATTTTATCCGTCGTCATCCTGATGCATTAGGCTCGCAACGGGAGGATTTATTGGCGTCCTTTCAGGAGGCGGCGGTCGCATCTCTGGTGGAACCGACGCTGCGTGCGATGGATGATTTCGGGTATCGGATCCTGACGCTTTCGGGCGGAGTCGCGGCGAACGCCGTCTTGCGGCGGCGGCTGGAAGAGGAGGTGCGGATGCGGGGAGGCAAGTTCATTTTTCCGGGATTGGATCTCTGCACCGATAACGCCGCTATGATCGCCTGGGTGGGTTGGCGCCGGTTGCTGAATGGTGAAAGGGATGATTACAGGATGAGCGGCGAAGCGGATCTGCCCATTGCCAGCATCTCACAGCAGGGGACGATCGGATGAACGATGCGGGTTTTTTTTTAGGTGCGGCGATTCAGTTGCCGGCGGGATTTGCGATCGAATTCAACGGATCGTTTCTGCTTCTGGCTGTGCTGCTGCTCGCAGCAGGAATCATAGCCGCCGCATCCTACCGGCAGACTGTGCCGCCCGCCGGTCGAATGCTGCGCATCATCCTCGGTTTTTTGCGGACGCTGGCTCTGGCGTTGCTCCTCTTTCTGATCTTCGAACCATCCATCACCCGCAAGCGGGAGCATCGCAGGAAGCCGATCATCAGCGTCCTGATTGATGATTCGCAGTCCATGGCGATGAAGGAAGCCGGCGGCATACGATCCGAGCAGCTGCAGCGACTCCTGCAGGATCCGGTTTGGAATTCATTGCGGAAGAATTTTGATCTGGCGGTCTTCGCGGCGGGGGACTCGCTGCGGGGGATCGGAGACATTCAGTTCGACTCGCTCCGCTTTGAAGCCATGAAGACGGATCTGGCGGCGGGCTGGCAAGGAGTTCTGCAAAAGGGGAATGCGCACGAGGCAAGCGCATTGATCCTGATCAGCGACGGCGGTGACAACGCCGGTCGAGATCCGGTTCAGGCGGCTAAAGATTCAAGAATTCCCATCTTCGTGGTGGGCGTCGGAGATACGGCGTCGGTTCGAGACGCTTCAATCCTTCGCATAGACGGAGATGATTTGGCTTATCGCGGGAAAGAGACTCAGATCACTGGAGTGATCAAGGCGCGCGGAATGGAGGGGCTTTCCGGCGTGTTGGAACTATCGGATGCAGAAGGCAGGATTTTAGCGAAGGCGAATTTGAAACTGCCTCCCGATGAATTGGAGATGGAACAATCCCTGCGTTTCACTCCCACCCAAACGGGCACTCTGCCGCTTACGCTTCGCTTGCAGACTTCCGGAGAGGAAAACGGCTATGAGAACAATCAGCGGGTTTTCCCTTTGCAGGTGCTGGAGAGCCGTTTGAAAGTTTTAGTCATCAGCGGTCAGCCTTCGTTCGAATCGCTGTTTTTCCTGCGGACTCTGACTTCTGCGTCGGATGCTCGGCGGGACATCGAAGTTTCCGCGGTGACGCGGAAAGGGGATGGGGAGTTTTACAGCCTTTCGGTGCCGCGTTTCAGCGATGCCGTGTCGAAGGCGGATGTACTCGTGCTGCTGGATCTTCCAAAAGAGGATGATGCGGCAGTCTCCTGGAGGCAGATCCAGGGCGCGTTGTCGAAGCGGAAGACGCCTATTTGGTTCTGGTTTTCCGACAAACCGAATCCCACAGGTTTGCAAGAGTTGGCGGGGGAGATTCCCTTCGGCATAGCGCCGGTACCGTCGCTTAGTGCAGCAGAGGTTCACCCGATCAGCCTTTACACCGAGTTGGCGCCGGATCTGGAGTCGTCACAAAGGGAGTTCTGGGCGGATCTGCCGCCGGTTCAGTCGCCGCCTTTCATCGTGAAAGCCAACCGTCCGGTGCAGGTATTGCTCGCCTATCGAGATCCGCAGACCGGAATGGATTTGGGTCCTTCCTGGATCACCTGGGAGACGGCGGGGAGGCGTTTCGCCGCCAGCTTCGGTTCCGGATTCTGGAAATGGAGCTTCGTCACACAGGGGTTGGGGGGGAGCGATGAGCTGTATCGCACGACGATCAACGGGGTTCTGCAGTGGCTGTCATCGCCGCCTGAAAATCGTTCCTTAGTTGTCAAGACGGCGGAAAGAGTCTATTCGACGGGCGAAGGCGTGCGCCTGGAAGGCAGAGCGCGGGGTGGGGACGGAAATCCCGTCCTGAGCGCGCAGGTTGAAGTCATAGTGGATGGTCCGGAGGGCGAATCCCGCGTCATTCTGGAGCCTTCTTCGGGTGGGTTTTACAGCGGAACGTTTCGCCCGAATGCGGTGGGAAGCTATCAATATCGGGCGCTGGCGTATGTGGGCGGCGATACGCTGGGGGCGGATTCCGGAAGCTTCCTCGTGGAAGCCTATAATGCGGAGATGGAGACGATGCGCCAAGATGCCGCGCTGCTGATGGAGATCGCCCGCGTCAGCGGGGGCGGATACTTTGCGGCGGATTCCGTCGCGCGTATTGCCGATGTTCTGAAGTTTCCGCCTCGAATCGCCGCCCTGGAGTGGAACCGGCGCTTCTTTCTGAACTGGGATGTCTGGGGGATCCTGATCGGAGCTCTGGCTCTGGAATGGGTCCTTCGCAAGCGCAAGGGGATGCTGTAAAATAGACCCCGGACGAGCGCTTGTGCGGAACCTGATCCGAAATACTAAAAATCCAGTGGCGATTACTTCTTCAATCCTTTATCCAGCATTTCCCGCGCTCTGGCGGCAGCTTCCGTCCCCGGATAGGTCGTTTCCACCTGCTGATAGATTTCGGCTTGTTTCTGCTTATCCTTCGCGGCATCCGCCGTGGCGAGCAGATCCGCCGCCAGCTTTTCTTTCGCCATTTGAGCGGCGGGGGAATCGGGGTACTGAGCGATCACTACATCGTATTTTCCTTCTTGATACAACGCGTCCGCCAGCCGGTTTTTCGCCTGAGCTGCGAAGGGGGAATCCGGGTAGTTTTCGATGACGCCGGCGAAGTCACCCGCATTGAACATGTCTTCCGCCAATTTGTCTTTCGCCAGTTGCGCTACGGGTAGATCGGGGTAGCGCGCCACGACTTCTTCGTATTTGCCTTCGCTGAACAGCTTTTGCGCTTTTTGTTCCGGGGTGCTGCAGCCCAGCAGGCAAAGCGTCGTCAGGGCGATTAGAGCCGCTGCGGGAAGGTTCCATTTCCGTTTCATGATGCTCTCCTGTTATTGAAAATTTGCGAAAGGCGTTGCTGTTCAATGGACCGGCGTAGAACCGATGCCCGAGAGGTTCGAGCGCGCATTTCGATCCGCTGCTAACTCGGGGATGCCGATCCATCTGCAGATAGACAGGGGC
>CAZUTK010000083.1:0-11488 GCA_964623265.1 uncultured bacterium
GCCCGTAGTATTGAAAGGCGAAGGGCAGATCATACTGAAACACCTGATCATCCTGCGTGAACGGCACCTGTGTTCCGGGCCCCGCCGAATCCGCGCTGATTTCCACCCAATCGTATTCCGGCGTCTCCGGGGCGTCGTAAGGATCGTACGCCGAGTAGCCGTAGGCGTCGGGTCCGGTGGGGGCGTACAGAATATTGCCCACCGTGGTGAGGAATTGAACGTTCGTCTGGTAGCCTGATGCGCCGGTGACGGCAAGAGTGAAGGTCACATCGTGATCTTGGGGACAGGAAGGGGAGACCTGCACATAGAACGTCCCCGACGCCTGCGCCGATGGAGCCAATGTGCCGACGTTCGCCGTAGCCGCCGTGATGGTAATATAGGGGTCTGCGCAGGAGGCTGTGAACTGCACATTCGCCACCGTCGAAGTGCCGTTGTTGCGCAAATAGACTTCCATCCCTGCGGATTCGCCCGGATCCAGATTGCCGTTGTTGTTGCCGGTCTCGTCGTGGACGACGAGAGAATTATAAGCGACATTCGGCGCGTGCCCGGGGATCGCAAAATTGGACGTCCAGTTGGTCGAGCCGCTCGTCGCCGTAAGCTGGCAGGGGAGCGAATAGCCATCCGGCAGTCGGCTGGAGGCGCGCACCGTGAAGCCGTTGTTCGTGTGAGCGACGGCGCCCGGAGCGATGGTGCCCACGAATTCCGATCCGTCGAGTACCATCAGCATTGTAGCCAACGACGCGATGGTCAGCGTGACGTTTTCCGCCGCGGCGATCCCCACATTTCGCACGTACAGGGATAATTCTACGGTCTCACTATAATCCAGCTGCCCGTTGTTGTTTCCCAGGATGGAATCATCCACCGTCAGCGAGTCGAAGATCACATAGGGTCCCGAAGGCGGGATGATCGCGGCGGTACCGTGATAGGGGCGGCAATCGTGGCCTGTCACCCAGACGTGCATCGTGCCCGGAAGCGTGAATCCCGATCCGAGATTGAACGTGATCGAACCGTTGTTGACGTAACCGGTGAACATCTGATCTTCCGCCGTGGAGTAGAGATTCACCAGCGCCCAGTCGGGATAACCTGAAACCGTCACCTGCACGCTGTTCTGACCGATCAAAACGGCGGCTGGGAAATTGACGGTCAAGGTCTGCGGCACGTCCGTCCAGATGTCCACAGTCGGATCACCCAGAATGTTGTACATCTCCCAGTAGCGCAGAGACTGACCGCCGCCGCCGTAGTGCTGCCAGAGATAGTACTTGCCGTAGTCGGTCATCCCCGCCACCCAGGTCAGATTCTGATCCTGTTGCGGTGCCTGCTCATCGAAGAATCCCTCGAACATTCCCTTTTCGAGGATGTCGTCTTCATCCCAATAGGAAGTCACTGAAGAGCCCCAGAAAACAACAGCTCCGTGAGCGGTGCGGATCCAGGTTTCGCCGAAGCATTCCTCAAATTGAAACTGCCCCGTCAGGCAGGCATGGCTGCAGACGAAGGGGTATACCGTGTTGACCAGCGCGTTGACGTTGCTCTGACTGAACGGAGGTCCGTCCGCCCAGGAGGTGACGCTGCCGTGTCCGGAGTAAATCCCCAGCGAACGCCCCGCGTTGAAATTATCCGTTACCTGCTGTGTCGTGGCGCTGTATGTGTGACAGTAGAGGCGGGTGGAACGGTAGCCGTCCGGATCGAGATAGTGGCTGATGACGTAGTTATGGGTGCCTTCGGAGATCGTGTAGTTGTCGTTCGAAGCCATAAACACCGCCCATTTCTCCCATTCATCATTGCCCGTCCAGCCCACCTGTTCGTAATTCAACGTCTTGTTGATCATATTCGCCAGATTGGCGTCGTTGGACGGTGAGAACCTGCCGATGCCGACATCGTTGAAGTAATCGTTTCCTTCCAGCGTGGCGTAGTAAAGATCGGTGCCCGGGTTGTTCGCACCCTGACCGACCCAGTGCGGGATCACATCGGTATCACCGACCAGCAGGACAAAATTGGGCGGTATCTCCCAATTGTTGTAAGCATTCTGAATGTACGCCTTGATCTGCGTGTTGGTCGTCCCCGTTTGAGCCGTCGTCGCCACCGTCACATGGTAGCCTTTGTCGCGCTTCCATTGCGCGAATTCCTGCATCAGCGGAAGTCCGGCGTAGTGCGGATTCGTGATGATGAGCAGCCCGATCGGAGGGGGGATCAAATCGGGATCGTCGTAAATTCCCCCATTGAGCAAGATCTGGCTCGTCAAACGTTGGAATTGCAGGTCCGAATAGCGCATCTTCATCTGCCGGGTCAACAGCGGATCGGAATTCTGCAGCGAAATTCGAATTTCCAGATCAGCGGTGATCTGGAGTGTGCCCCCGACGGGATCATAATCCAGGGGGTAGATCTCGACTGCGACGTAGTGATGGCCCCGGATGTATCCTTCGTCGCTCAGCCGAGCCGGTTCGCCGATGAGATTGCCCGGCTGCCGGTACGCCTCTTCATCCAGTATGAAGGGCGCGGCTTCCCTGGCGCCGGGGATTTTTTCTACAGGGGGTTGCACAGGGAAAATCCGGTGATGAATGCCGAATTCCGTCAGTCTGCCTCGGCGTAAAATCGTCTCCCCGATCACCAGTTCTGCGCGGGCGCCGTAGGGGATTTCTACCAGTCGACGGATAACCGGCAGCTGAGGTTTGCCGATCTCGGTGGTGAACCCCTCCCCCGCCAGCAGAATGCGGTCAAAATCGCCGCCGCGCGTAACCACGGATTCCTTGGAAAAGCCAGTCAGCGATATTTGTAGAACGACTGCATCGAAATCGCTCCGGAGGATGCGGATTTGGGGAGCTTCCTCCTGCGCCTGAATCCCGTTCAAAGGGATCCAGACGGCAGCCGCGGACAACGCCGTGCACAGCAATAGTGCCGCCGATACCGCGATGACGGTGTAAAAGCATCGAGCCTTGCGAGTCATTGTATGCCTCCATCTAAATGCGTTTATTTAACTTTAAAATATAACATATTTTATCAGAAATAGCAAGGGATATTTTTCACGCAGAGGAATTTTCCATCCGCTTCTTCAGACTCGATGCCTCAAGTCCTTGAGGAAAAACCCGAGCATCCCGCAGATTCCTCCACCGCAGCCAATGATGAGAAAGACCGTCCTGACTCCCCAGGTCTGGCAGGCGACGCCGGTGGCGGCGGAGGAGAGCGCCGTCATCCCGATCACCGTCAAATTAACCAGAGCGAAGAATCGCCCCTGCATTTGAGCCGGGATGCCCTCTTGAATCAGGGAAGACCTCGGCACCATTATTAGCGGGATGGAGAGTGAATGAAAGATAATCGCCGCCGCCATCCAGCCGATGTCCGGCACGAAATAGAGGGGGATGAATGTGAAGCCGTCCAGGATCATTCCCGTCAGGAGCATTTTCCCTTTGGGCAGGGGGTTCCCGAAGGATCCCAGCAGCAAAGCTCCCGCCAGCATCCCGACGGCGTAGCAGACTTGTATGGCGGCGAAAGCCTGTGGTCCCAACCCCAGTTCCGATCGAATGAAAATCGGCGTCCCTACGATGGCGGGTCCCATAATGAAGAGGTTATCCAGCGCCGTCAGCAGCAAAAGTTGACCCGACCAGGGCGCTCGCATCGTGTGACGCAAGCCTTCCAGAACGGATTTCCACGGTCGAATGGACGTTTTCCCATGCGATCCGGCGGGGAGTCGAAGAAGGAAGATGGTGATAAAGGAGACTAAAAATGCGAGCGAGTCGAAATAAAAGAGCGATGTCAAGCTGGCAACCGCCAGGATGGCGCCCGCGAAAAGAGGCCCCAGCAGCATAGCGGCGTGAGCCGATGTCTGGATCAAAGCGTTGGCGGCGAGCAGCGTGCCGGCGGGAACCAATTGCGGTACCGAGGCATCCCGCGCCGGATTGAAAAGCGCGGCGCCTGTGGAAATCAAGAACGCCGCGGCGGCAAGCTGCCAGGGGGATAGCAGATCCAATCCGAAGGCAATGGGGATATACAGCAGAACGGCGGCTCGAAGAAGATCCGCCGACATCATCAGCTTCCTGCGATCCCAGACGTCCGCCAAAACCCCTAAAAACAGCCCCAGCAGCAGGGCAGGTAGATATCCGATTGCCGTGATGATTCCCGCCAAGGACTGCGAACCGGTCATTTCCAGGATCAACCACAACAAGCCGATCTGGTAGATGGAATCGCCCGACCAGGCGATCACCTGACCCATCCAGAGCAGGCGAAAATCGCGCGACTTCAACGGCTGAGCGATGGCGGGAGATGCAATTTTCCGCATAGTCGGATAAAGATACATTAAAAAGAGTGCGGGGAAAACAACGACTTTGATTATTTTCTATTTATTGGAAATCGAATCCTCTTTTCTGCTAATTCAAGTGCGCCGATCATAGTTCTGCTTGACAAATTCTTTCCAATGCGATATATTAGGGGTCAACAATAATGTTACAACGTGCAAATGAGGCGGCCTATGCCCGAGGATCAAGACTTGCGCCGGCGGCTTCTGGATCAGTTGCCCGGAATGCCGCATTTGCTGAATTATCCTGAAATCAAGCGTCTGCGCGAAGATCACCCCACGCTATTCGTCAACGACATTGTACGGCGGGAGTTGGACGAGTGGCGGCGTCGAATCTTGGAGAGCCCCGAAGAACAGCTCGGTGAAATCAGCATAAATCCGGAGGAGATTGCTTCGCGGGCGGTGGATGTCATTCGCAGAGCCGTGGTGCCTTCGGTGGGGCGCGCCATCAATGCGGCGGGGGTTATCCTCCACACGGCGCTGGGCAGAGCCCCGCTCTCACCCGCCGCTCGGGATGCCGTTTATCTGGCGCTTTCCGGATATACGACTTTAGCCATCAACCGCGAAACCGGGCGCCGCGGCGATCGGCATCTGCACACAGACAGGTTGCTTGCTCACATCACCGGCGCTGAAGCGGGTATGATCGTCAATAACAACGCCGCCGCCACCATGCTCATCCTGAATACTTTCGGCGCGGGCCGGGAAGTCATCGTCAGCCGCGGGCAGTTGGTGGAAATCGGTGGGATGTTCCGCATCCCCGATGTAATGGCGAGATCCGGGTGCAAGCTGGTCGAAGTGGGCACGACCAATCGAACTCACCTGTGGGACTACGAAAACGCCATCACGGCGGATACGGCGCTTCTGCTTAGGGTGCACACTTCAAACTATCGGATGATCGGGTTCATCGGAGAAGTCCCTCTGGAACAGCTGGCTGAACTGGGCAGAAAGCACGGTTTGCCGGTGGTGGATGATCTGGGTTCCGGCGCATTAGTGGATTTGAGCGCCTTCGGTCTGCCCAAAGAGCCGCTGGTGCAGGAATCCGTGCGCGCCGGAGCGGATATCATCTGTTTTTCCGGGGATAAAATGTTGGGGGGACCTCAATGCGGAATTATCATCGGAAAACGCAAATATATCGAGCAAATCAAGCGAAATCCGCTGATGAGAGCTCTGCGCTGCGATAAAATGACGTATGCCGCCGCCGAAGCCACGCTGAAACTCTATCTCGAACCGGATAAACTTGCGCAGACTCACACCGTCCTAAGTATGGTTACAGAACCGGCGTTTTTCGTGAAAAGGCGCGCCGATCGGTTCAAACGGGGGATCGCGAAGGAACTGGAGGGGAAAGCGGTGCTGGCGGTGGTTCCGGCTGAAACCGAGATGGGTTCCGGCAGTCTACCGGGCAGGTCCATCCCTACATTCGCCGTGAAGGTTACCCCGCAGCACGTAACGCCGGACGAGTTGGGGCGAAAACTTCGGCTGGGGGATCCGCCGGTATTTTGCCGCATCGCGGAAAACGCGGTTTTGCTGGATTTCAGGACGATATTTCGGTGGGAAGAGAAGTTGCTGGGGGGATGTTTGCGAGCAGCGCTGCTGTGAGGAGTGCGCCGTGAGACGGCGCCGATCGTTCAGCCGGCGGCCGTCTCACTCGAGAAGATCTTCCGCGTATGCTTCGTGTTCTTCCTCACGGACATCCCCTTTCGCAGGAGATGTTCCATCGTGCTGTGAATTCGCCTTATTTGCAGCGACCAATCTGTTCATCATCGCGGTGATTTCGTCTGATTTAAGCGGTTTGATCAGACATGCGTCCGGTTTGATGCGACTCACCTGAACAATCTGTTCGTAATGCAGAAATCCGGTTATTAATATGACCGGGCTTTCCGGGTGTTTCTCTTTAATGTGAAATAGCACCGTCAATCCGTTCATTCCAGGCATATAGATATCAATGATGGACAGGTCAGGCTGGTACTCCTGAAACAATTTCCAGGCTTCGGTACCGTTGCGCGCTTCCTGCACTCGAAAACCCGCCCGTTCGCCCAATTCCCGCAGGCGCTTGCGGACCAGCTCTTCATCATCCGCCACCAGCAGCTTATAACCTGTCTGAGATGATTGAATGTCGTTGCTCTGAATCATTGCTGCTTCCCCCAATATCGTTTAATTTTAAATCGCATCCTATGAACCGTTGCTGCGCGTTCAAAGGAATTTTCGTCAATTGTGAAGAGTGAATGACTGCGCTGTCGCGATGTCCGATTCCGCTTGCTGTTTTTTCTTCTGAATCAATTCCAAGAGTTGATTGGCGATCCGCACCGACTGAAAAGGCTTGATGATGAATCCGTCGGGCTTGAGTATCTCCTTTGCCACCAGTTGTTCAAAATGAAGAAATCCGGTGATTAAAACAACGGAGCAATCCGCTGTGTGTTCTTTGATCATCCGAAGCAGCGCCAGACCGTTCATCCCCGGCATATAGATATCGAGGATGGCGATATCCGGTTTATATTCATTAAAGATCCGCCACCCCTCCAGCCCGTCCAATGCGACCCGCACCGAAAAACCCAATCGTTCTCCCAGCCTCTTCAAATCTCTGCAGATGACCGCTTCATCATCTACAACGAGTAATCTCCCAATTACCGCAGCCATGATCATCACCTCATAGAAGGATGTAATAATATCGAAAGCTGTGGATTGAATTGCTTTCTTGTGCTCAGAAAATATATTCTATCCCAAGCGCATTTCACACCGATTATTCCGTTTTTTCGGGATGTCGTGGATCATCCTGCGCAATAGGCAAGAAATTGCCGTTTGCACCTTAATCACAGCGCCTGTTTCACCCCGCAGCGACCGGGTTTTCCTTCATCAGGCGGAGCATCAGATCGGCGACCTTACTGACGTGAAAAGGCTTGATGATGAACCCATCCGGCTTGACGTTGCCTTGCTCTATCAGCTGCTCGTAGTGCAGAAATCCGGTGATCAGAATGACGGGACACCGGGGATTGATCTCTTTGATCTTGATCAACGCCTCCAGCCCGTTCCCATGCGGCATATAGATGTCCAAAAGGACGAGGTGCGGATTGAATTTCTTGAATTTTTCCAGCGCCTCCGATCCGCTGCAGGCGGTGCTGACTTCGAATCCTAATTTTTCTCCTAATTCGCGGATCTTCTGGCGTATGATCTGCTCATCGTCCGCGATCAAGAGCCGCGGACTGTCGGCACGTGCGCTCGAATCGGTTTGGATGGAAATGTTTTCGACCATAATATAACCTCCTTAATAGATAAGCACCAGTCCTTCGTATTCCGCTTCGTTAACAAAAATATTAAAGTCGTAATTTATTGCTCATTTTTATTCTTTAACAGCGGCTGGATTGAATCCGCCTATGCCTGAATAAAAGCCCGCTACCGTTTCAGAATCTGGATGATTTCTCGAACAAAGGCGCACTCGCATGCCGATGGGCAACGTTCGAGATTATTTTGATGCAGGCAATAATCCGGACATTCCTCGGTCACTGTCTTCCTCTCTTCGAAGATGGACCCCTGATAGAGATCAAAAAAAAATCCCGCCGGTACCGACAATGTGGAATTGCATGACCGAACTATATGAGTGAATAAAAACCACCCCAATTGTAAATCTTTAAAATTGACTTGGTATCCATTCAGGACAATATTTTGATCTCTTAAGAATTCGCTGCGATTTTTCCAGACGTGGTTGCACCCGGAACAATGATGAATGTAAAACCGCTCTGCCATCGTATTTATGCCTCAGCCGGCTCAAAACGATCCTTGACCAGTTCCAGCATCAAATTGGCGATCTTTTCAAGGTGGAAGGGTTTGATGATATAGCCGTCCGGCTTGACGCGGTCCCTCTGGATCAGCTGCTCATATTGCAGAAATCCCGTGATCAAAATGACCGGGCAATTCTGATTGGATTCCTTGATATTATGCAGCACCTGAATGCCGTTCATTCTCGGCATATAGATATCAAGAATCACCAGGTCCGGCTTCTCCTGCTTGTACATCTCCCAAGCTTCCAGACCATCCACAGCGGTAAAGACGATAAAGCCCAGCTTTTCACCCAGTTCCGCCAGGCGGTTGCGGATGATCTCTTCGTCATCCGCCAGCAGGAGCCTCAGTCTGGCGTTAGGGATTCGCGGAGATTCACTCTGTTGCATTTGAAACGCACCCCCAACCAACTGTGTACAATGTCCTGCGGATTATATCTTCACGTTGGCGTCCAGCACCAATTTCAGAATAGCATTGATGACCGTGTTCATCGTGAACGGCTTGGTGATGAATCCATCCGGCTTGATCTTGCTTTTTTGCACCAGTTGTTCGAAATGCATGAACCCCGTAATCAGGATCACCGGGCAATTCGGGTGAACCTCTTTGATCTTCTGCATGACGGCTAAACCGTTCATGCGCGGCATATAGATGTCAAGAATAACGATGTTCGGCTTGGTTTGTTGGTAAAGCTCCCAGGCTTCCACCCCGTCGCAAGCAGCGTACGCCTTGAACCCGAGCAATTTGCTCATTTCAATGAGGCGGTTGCGAATGATCTCCTCGTCATCCGCGATCAACAGCACAGAGCTTTTGCGTTCTTTCGCTTCCGCCGGCGCTTCTTGTAACATTGCTTGCCCCTTGCTTTTGCTTGCGGCTTGAGTTCATCCTGGATGCCTTCAGGGCTCTGGTGCGGTTCTCAGATTGCGTCTAATTCTGGGTCAATATATTCTCAGCCGAAAAAAATGTCAAGCAAAAAGATCGTTCCGAGAAGGCATAGCCGCCTTCGATCGCATGTAGGACTTTTCTTCCGCAAACGCTCCGCCGGCGAATCCCGACTTATGCTCACAATCTGCGCGGCTCTCTTCACGTGACGGGTGAAATAAATCGGGAATTTCCTTGCAATAAATTAGGAGCCGGGGTAAATTATTTTGCATTGTATGAAATCTTTGTAATTTATGGAAAAAGATGCGAAATGGAATAGAGTCGTGAAGTCCGCCGGCCGAATATCGCTCACCGCTGATTTTTGCAGACGCTTTAAGTATTGCATCGCGACCGTTCGCGATGTCCGCGAAGTCGGTTGGATGCTGCTGGCCGCCTGTTCACTTCTCGGTTGCAGCAAGTCGGGTCTGGATCCCTCATCTTCGCTTTATTCCATACAGGGGACACTGAATATTGCCGGAGAAGCGGATCCGGATTCCGCGATCGTCAGAATCTGGGCGGTGCCGCAGGACGTACATTTGCAGCAGGCTTTAAATCAGTACCCGGCATTGGGATTCGCTCCGGTTTCCCCGATGCTGTTCAACCCCTTGACCCACACGCCGATCCGTTCCGGGATCCCGGCTTCCAATGGCGCATTCCGGTTCGATGACCTGCCCGCAGGATCCTATTTTCTGGATGCGGAGCTCACAGGCTACGATTGCCCCGATCCCTTGTTCATCACGTTGCCCGGCAATGAGAATGCGGGGTTTCTCACTCTTGCGGAAGTCCAATCAGTGGCCGGGTCCGTGAATTCAGAGGTCTGGGAGACTGGAGAGGTTCGCCGGATCACCGGCGACGTTCTGGTTCCGCCGGGGCAGACCTTGACCATCCAGTCCGGCGTGTTGATTCTTTTGGCGGGTGATTATACCTTCACTGTCAGCGGACGCATCCTGATTGACGGCATCCCGGCTCAACCGGTGCGCTTCCGCTTGACTTCGGAGCATCACGCGCTCGGAGGAGATTGGGGCGGACTGCGCCTGAATGAAACGGTTTCCGCCTGCGAAGTGGTGGGCGTTCAATTTCAGGGAGCCTCCACGGCGCTGCGCGTCATCGGTGGAGTCGCTCACGTGGAAGAATGCTTGTTCGAAGCTCCTACCGCGTTCGGGGTTTATTTCTCCGCTGCCGCCGGCGGCTGGGTGAACCATTCCATCGTCCGAGACGGGAATCAGGGCTTGGTGGCGGATAACTCCAGCCCGCAGATGGAATATAATCTCCTCCTGCGAATGTCGGGGCGCGCTATCACCGTCAAGACCAACTCCCAAGCGACGTTGTACGGCAATGCGATGTACGACTGCCAGACCGGCATCTGGTCCGACTGGAACACCGCACCTCTGATTCATTACAATCTCGTTTCCGGCGGCTCGCGCGCTCTGGAAGCTCAAGACGGTTTCACCGCGCTGGTGGAATATAACGAATTCGTCGGGCAAACGGTGGAATGCATCTACTTGAACATCCGCAACTGCTATCCCATCATTAAAAACAACAATTTTATCGAGATTCCGCCGACGGTGCTGCGCATCAACGGCAATAACGGCCAGCAGTCCGACACGGTTTACGCGCAGTACAACTACTGGGATGGCGAAGACTTGAGCGGGATTCCTTCGTTGATCATTGACGGGCAGGACGTCGGTTCCCCGGGGAATCCGATCAGCCCGGTGGTATTTCAACCCTTTCGTTTAACGCCGGTCGCAGGAACGGGCCCATGAAAAAAACGGATCGCCGCACGCTTATTTTCGGGATAGACGGGGGTACTTGGGAAATACTCGATCCGTTGCTGGCACGCGGAGTGATGCCGACGCTGCGGCGGCTGAAAGAGCAGGGCGCCTGGGGGGTGCTGCAGTCCGTCGTGCCGGTGAACTCGGCAGCCGCCTGGTCCTCTTTTCTGACCGGTATGTCGCCGGAAAAGCACGGGATACTGGATTTTTTCGCCTGGAAAAGCGGAACGGCGAGACGCACCACTGTCAACGCGACCTGGCTGCCGCATCCGACGATCCTGGATCTTCTCCAGGAGGAAGGTCCGATCATCTCGTTGAAAGTCCCGATGACGTACCCGCCCTGGGCGATTCGCGGAGCGATGGTTGCCGGTTTGCCCACGCCGGATGATGAATCCGCCTTCACGTTTCCGCAGGGTCTGGCGGGAAAAATCCACGCCGTCACGGCGAAGAAATCAGCCGGACGGGATTGGGCGGTCGAAGATTCCGGAAGAGATCTCATCCTGGATCAATTGGAAGCGGCTCAGCGCAACCTCGAAAAAACCACGGATCTGCTCATCAGCGAATATCGGGATGCGCGGATCGCCTTTGTGGTCGCCCGCGATGTGGATGAGCTGCAGCACTTCTTCTGGGATGCTCTGACAGCGAAGCCTGATGAAGAACCCCATCGCTGCTTGCCCCGGTTGGAACTCTATTTTTCGCGCCTGGATGACTACCTCGGACGATGGCTGGTTTGGGCGGGTAC
>CAZUTK010000084.1:0-11012 GCA_964623265.1 uncultured bacterium
TTTTAAGCAGCGAATCCGATCGGATCCAGACGGCTCCCTGATCGCGGGCGAACGGGACTTCCCGCGGCGCGGCGGCACCGGTGATCTGCCGCAAGGCGATTTCGCCTCGGAAGAAAACGGCGCGCCCGCCGGACTTGCGGATGCTTTCCAACCAGGCGGGAAGCGGCGCATCCTCAATGCCTTCCATCAGACTTTGCACCGCAAATTTCAACGCCGCGGTTGCATCTGGGGACGGCGACCAGGCGAAGGCACGTACAAAGTAATGTCCTTTCCAACAGCGGAGCACGCCTGATCCCGTGGAATCGGGTCCACGGCTTTCCCGTTCGATAGACCAGGGGACGCCTGTCGTATCCAAGTTGAACATCCCCCAGGCATCTTCAGGCTGAACGAAGCGGCAGGTTTCGATGGTCAATGCACCCCATTGAGGGTGCCGATATTCACATACATATAATTTATCGAAGTAATACTCGAGGTAGAGTTCGGCTCCGCCATCTATATACGCATACAGATCGGCGGATGAGAGAATCCGTCGGATGGGCTCGGCTTTCCACCCCGGTAAAAATCCGCTTTCGGGGAAATCGAGCCGTCCCTCGGCGGCGGCACCCAAAGTTGGAACAATAAAAGCGGCAACGAGGAACGATATGATCTTTTTGCGCATGCTGATCTTTGCGAAAAGCACGATGGTTCGATGTTGTAAATATACGCTCGAGGGTGAGGAAAAACAAGCATTTTCACGATGGAAAGCAAAAATCCGATAGATTTTCCTTGACTCCGTCGCTGATCCAAAGTATTTTAATTCAAAAAAACTTAAGTGTAAATGGAATGGATTATTCCCGCGTCATCGCGCAGTTGAAAGAGCGCATAGATCATGAGTTGCAGGTTGCGGCGCCGCTGATCGAGCCGCAATCTTTGTATGAACCGATTCGGTATTTTCTGCAGATCGGGGGGAAGCGGCTTCGCCCCACGCTGCTGCTGCTGGCGACGCGGGCGGTGGGCGGAGACGCGGAGCGGGCGATGGATGCGGCTGTCGCCATCGAATTGCTGCACAATTTTACGCTGGTTCACGACGACATTATGGATCACGATCATCTCCGCAGGGGGCATGCCACCGTGCACACCCGTTGGGATGAGTCGGTCGCCATTTTAGCGGGTGACGGTCTGATCGGGCTGGCGTATCGGCAGTTGATGAAGCTGCCGGCGGAGCATCTGATTTCCGTCTGCAGGTTGTTTACGGAGGGGGTGATCGAGGTCTGCGAAGGGCAAGCCTTCGACAAGGAGTTCGAAAAGCGCGAGGATGTCACTCTGGACGATTACTTCCTGATGATCGGGAAGAAGACGGGCAGGTTGATCACGATGGCGACCCAGATCGGCGCCATGGTGGGTGGAGGCAGCGGAGAGGAGATCGAAATCCTGCGATCATACGGGGAAAAAATCGGCGCCGCTTTTCAAGTGCAGGATGATCTTCTGGACATCGTAGAACCGGAAGAAGTGATCGGCAAGACCTTCGGTTCCGATATCACTGCGGGGAAGAAGACGTACCTGATGATCAAGATTTTAGAGAAGGTGCAGGGAAGCCGAATTTCTCGGGTGAGGGAGATTTTAAACGCGCCTCAGATGACGCAGGAGCTGTTGCTGGAGATGCAGGGGATTTTCAAAGAGGCGTTGATCTTCGAGCAAACGGCGCAGGAAATTGAGAAGTCCTATCAGGAAGCGAATCGAATTTTAGATGGCTTTCCGCGTCCGGAAAGGACGGAGGAACTGCGCTATTTTACGGATATGCTGCTGCGAAGGAGGTCTTGATCCTTGGAAATTTTGCGGATTGCTCTGGTCGGCGGCTTGGTTGGGCTGGATACTTCGGCGGCCTTTCAGATCATGCTCTGCCAGCCGTTGATCGGCGGCTTTCTGGCGGGCTGGGCGTTGGGCGATCCCTGGGGGGGAGCGTTTATCGGATTGCTGTTTCAGGGTCTATACTTGGTGGAATTGCCGATCGGCGGGCGATTTTTCACCGATGGTCATCAAGCCGCCGTGCAGGGGTCGGCGTCCTACGCGATCCTTCACACGCAGGCAGCCTTCGATCCCGGAGTCAGACGTGTGCTCTTCCGATCTAGGCAGCCTTCGATCCCGGAGTCAGTCTGCTGCTCTCTTTTTTCTGGGCGGTTCCGACTTCGATCTTCTACGGATATGTGTTGGTTTGGACGCGACGCCGGCACGAGAAATATCTGCCGCTGGTGGATCGCCTCGTGGAGGGGGATCGGCGCCGGGAACTGAATCTGTTGTATCTGGCTGCAATTCTTGAGAATTTTCTCATCTATGCGATTCTTTCGGCAGTCCTGATCGGCATCGCGGCGTTCATTTTGCCGCCGATCGCGACGGTGCTCGCTGTAGGGGACTGGCCGGAGCGCTGGGGGCTGACGCTGCGCGGGGGGCTGCTGGGCGCCGGCTGCGGCGCGATCTATTACCTGCTGGCAGGCGCGCGGAAGAAGTTGAAATTATGGCTCTGGCTGGCGGCGGTCGTGACGGCGGGGGGGATCTGGGCGGCGGGGTTCTGATGAAGAGAGGCGTTTCGCTGTTGCCCGTTTTTCTGCGCAGTTTTTTCTTTCAAGCGCTTTGGAATTACCCGCGCATGCAGGGCATCGGGTTTTTATATGCGATCTTGCCGGCAGCGCGCAAGCTGTTTCCGGATCGGGCGACGCGGATTCAGTTCATGCAGCGTCATTCCTGTTTTTTCAATACGCAGCCTTATTGTGCTTCCGTCGCCGTGGGGCTGATTCTACAAAGTGAAGAAAGGTTAAGCCGCGAGGCGCAGGCGCGATTCCCGCAAGATGGATCCGTAGGGGGAACCGCCGCGGAAGAGGAGATCTTGCGTTTGAAGGACAGCCTTTGCGGGCCCTTAGGGTTGATCGGGGATCAGGTGTTCTGGCAGCTGTTGAAACCGATCGCGAGTGCGGCGGGGATGTTGGCGGCGATGTTGGCGGGAGGATATAGTCAGACGGCGGCTTTGCTGGGCGCCGTCGTGATGCTTCTGATTTTCAACCCCTTTCACATTTGGATGCGGTGGTGGGGCTTGCAAACCGGGTTTCACCACGACGCGGACCAGACGCGCAGGTTGATCGGGCGGCGGCTGTCTTATTTGCGGGATTTACTGTTGCAAATAGGGTTCTATTTAGCGTTCGTCTTAATCGTCATCGCCTTCACATTTGTCCGCACTCAATTTGATGGTTTCGGTCGCTGGGGGATTCACCCCGCCGGAGTTTCTTTTTTGGTCAGTTTCGCGGCGATGACTGCTCTGCTGCGGCTGCGGGTATCCCTGCCGGTGACCTTACTGGTGATTGCGTTGCTGGGGTTGATCCCTGCGTTGTTATTGGATCAGGATGCTCGATGATTCATCCGAATAGAAGTGAATGTGCATGATGCGTAGAGAGGTAAAAGTCGTCAATACCTTGGGGATCCACGCCAGACCGGCTGCGCGCATCGTGAAAGCCGCATCGCAATCCAAGGCGAAATTCTGGATTACGAAGGACGGGCAGCGGATCAACGGCAAGAGCATTATGGGTGTGATGATGCTAGCGGCGGAAAAGGGCAGCACCGTCGTGCTGGAGACCGACGGCGAAGGGGAAGAGGAATTGATGAACGAAATTTTAGATTTATTCGAGAATAAATTTTACGAGGAATAGTGTCGGCGCACGCTGAGAAGAGTCATCGTCGTCCGAAAGCGGCGGACAGCGCGATCACGGCACCGCCGGAGATCATTTTGCGGGGTGTGCCGGCTTCCCCCGGGATCGCCATCGGGTCCGCGCTGCTGTTCTCCAAGAACCGCATCAAAGTGGAAGTTAGGAAGATCCAGGACAAGGATATTCCGGCGGAGCTGGAACGGTTTCACGCGGCGCTGGAAGAGACTCGTCAGGACATTTTGCGGACGCGCGCCAAAGCGGTCAAGCAGACCGGAGATATTGTGGCGCGTCTTTTCGATTCCCACCTCTTGATCCTAGAAGACGCCATGCTGATCGAGGAGACGCAGGAGCGGCTGCAGCAGGAGAAGATCTGTGTGGAATGGCTGATCTATGATATTTTGGAGAGGACGTACAAGTCGCTGAAGGCGCAGAAGGGGGAATATTTCAGTCAGCGTGCGGACGACATCCGCGATGTAGGCAGGAGGTTGATCTTTAACTTGCAGGGCTGGAAAGACGAGTATTTATATGACTTGGAAAAACCTGTTATTGTGGTGGCTTCTTTCTTAAGCCCTTCCGACATCATTCATCTGGATCGTACTCAGGTTTTGGGCATCGCCACGGATCTGGGCGGCGCCACTTCGCATACCGCCATTCTCACCCGTTCGTTGGAAGTTCCAGCTGTGACCGGGTTGAAGAACGTCACCGATCATATTCTGTCCGGTCAGGAAGTGATCATCAACGGCAATTCGGGCAAGGTTATCATTCATCCTACATCTGATCATCTCAAGGAATATGAGAACAAGCGGAGGAAGTTCGTCGCCTTCTGGACTCATTTGAAGCGGCTGCGGGATCTTCCCACTCAGACGATGGATGGCCGCCGCGTGCGTTTGATGGGGAATATCGAATTGCCGGTGGAAGCGGAAACGGTGCTCTCCCGTGGAGGCGAGGGGGTGGGTCTTTTCCGCACGGAATATCTATTTCTGACGCGCGGAAGTCTGCCGTCGGAGCAGGAACAGGTGACGGAATACCGCAAGATCGTGGACGCAATCCATCCCAATCCCGTCATCATCCGGACGTTTGATTTGGGCGGCGACAAGATTATGCCGGGGCTGGAGTTTCCCAAGGAGTCCAACCCGTTTTTAGGCTGGCGGGCGATCCGCTTCTGCCTGGATATGGATGATATCCTGCGGACGCAGTTCAGCGCCATCCTACAGGTTTCGCACGAACGGGATGTGCGCATCCTCCTGCCTCTGATTTCGGACGTTACGGAAGTGCGCCGGGCGCGCCGAATCCTGCAAGAAGTCATGCAAGAGCTCAAGAAGAAGAAGATCCCTTTTAATGAGCATATTCCGGTCGGCATCATGGTGGAGGTGCCGTCGGCGGTGTTGACGGCGGCGGAGCTGGCAAGGGAGAGCGATTTTTTCAGTCTGGGGACCAACGATCTGGTGCAATATACGCTGGCGGTGGATCGGGGCAACGAGAACGTCACCCATCTTTTCACCCCGTTTCATCCCGCCATCCTGCGGATGATCCGCCTCACGGTGAAAGCGGCTCACAGCGCCGGCATTCCGGTCGCGATCTGCGGGGAATTAGCCGGAGATCCGCTGGCGACTCTATTGCTGGTGGGACTGGAACTGGACGAGCTTTCGATGTCGCCGGTAGTGCTCCCGGAAATTAAGAAGATCATCCGTTCGACGCACTTCAAGATGGCGCAGCGGATCGCGGCGCAGGCGTTTCGTTATCATACTTCGGTAGAAGTGGAAGCGTATCTTTATCGAAATATGAAGAAATTGTTCGCGGATCTTCCGGTTTGGTTCACCAAGGAGACGTGATGTCGGAACTTATGGCGCAGTGGCTGGATCAGTTTCCCGAACAGATTCAACAAGCCTACGCCCTGGCGGATCATTGGGATCTCGGCGCAGTTCGGACTCCGCGCAGTGTAACTTTTTTGGGGATGGGCGGCAGCGCCATCGGCGCCGATATCGCCTGCGGTTTGTATGGAAAGGATTTCACCCTGCCGGTGCAGGTGGTACGGGGGGAGCGGATTCCTCGCTGGATCGGCGCGGACGATCTGGCGGTTGCGGTCAGTTATTCCGGCGAGACGCGGGAAACCCTTACCGCTTTTCGCATGGCTCTGAACCAGGGTGCGCGATGTTTGGCGGTATCATCGGGTGGAACCCTGAAAACTCTGGCGGAGGAAAACAGGGTGCCGCACCTTTCAATCCCGGGGGGAATGGCGCCGCGGGCGGCGCTGGGATATACCTGCATCCCCCTTCTGAAGGTGTTGCGGGTCACCGGCGCTCTGCCGTCGGCGGTTCAGTATGAAGAGGAGATCCCCGTTTTGGTGAAGCAGCTGGAATCCTTGCGGGTGGATTGGGGAGATCCGGCGGGTGCCGCTTCCGGGGTGGCGCGGAGGGTGCTGCGCAGACTGCCTCTAATTGCTGGAGTCGGCTTGACCGCCGGCGCCGCTCGACGATTTCGAGCGCAGCTCGCCGAAAACGCCAAAGTTATTTCGGTGGTGTTCGAGTTGCCGGAAGCGCTGCACAACCTGGTCGAGACGCTGGATGTCAGCTATATTGACACTTTTCGGCCGATCGCCGTGTATCTGGAAGACCCCGAAGCGGATCTGGAAGTTCGACGCATGATGAAGGCGCTGCGAGAGGCCTTCTCGCAGTGCGGCATCGAAGGCATCCCGATCCCTGCGCAGGGAAAATCCCCGCTGACTCGACTCTTCACCTTGATCCATAAGACCGATTGGATCAGCTACCATCTGGCGAAGCTGAAGGGGGTGGATGCGGCGGCGATTCCGATTATTTCTTCGATCAAGCAGAAATTGGCGACGCCCTGAGCTATAAATATCGGAATAATTTCTTGGAATAGGCGGGATAATTTCTTACATTCAAAGTCGCATTAGAATATCCGAACTACGAAGATGAGATTGCAGCGGAATTCATGAAAGCCATCATCCCCGTCGCCGGGATGGGGACCCGTCTGCGTCCTCATACCCATACGCAACCCAAAGTTCTGTTGAATGTCGCCGGCAAGCCGATCATCGCTCACATTATGGATCAGGTGATCAACACGCCCATAGATCACGTGGTGTTCATCGTCGGTTATCTGGGCGAGATGTTTGAGATCTGGGCGCGCGACCGATATCCTATGCTCCGACTGGATTTCGTCGAACAGCCTGAGATGTTGGGGCTGGGTCATGCGGTGAACCTGGGGCTCGCCAAGGATGATCGGGAAGTTATGATCATTTTGGGTGACACGATTTTTGAAGTGGATTTGGGGGCGATCCTTCAGAGCTCGACGTCCTGTCTGGGCGTGCATGAGGTGGATGATGCGCGGCGCTTCGGGGTGGTGACGATGAAAGGGGATTACATCGCCGATCTGGTGGAAAAGTCCCCCGATCCACCCAGCCGTCTGGCGATCGTAGGCCTGTATTATATCAAGAACGGCGGGTTGCTCAAGCGCTGCATCGAGGAAATCATCCGGGAGAAGATCACCACACGCGGAGAATATCAGATCACGGACGCTCTGCGTCGGATGGTACAGTACGGCGAGAAGATGACTGTTTTCCCAGTTCAAGGATGGTATGACTGCGGCGCTCCGGAGACGCTTTTAGAATCCAATCGCCATCTCCTGGAAAAGCAGAATCAGCACGGGGGAAATTACAGCGCCTTTCAGAAGAACAACATCATTCATCCGCCGGTGTACATCGCCGCGAACGCCCGCGTGGAGAACTCCATCATCGGACCTTCCACGACTATCGGGGAAGAGGTCGTGATCCGGAGTTCGATCATCCGGGATTCGATCATCGGCGACAAGGCGCGGGTGGAGAACGCTCTGCTGCGGAAATCCATCGTCGGACGGGAAGCCAGCGTCAAGGGCGCGTTCGAGAAATTGAATATATCCGATAGTTCCGAAATCACATTCGATTGACCGATCCGGGAAGAGAGGTGAAGTATGCGGAGCGCATTATTCGCGATTCTGCTGCTGATTTTGTTCGGCGGCGCTGCTGAGGCACAGTCGGTTTTATACGTCAAATTGGGGACATATAACCCTAAGGACGCCAAAGCGGGCTTCATCGCCGGGATCACGACGGGCCGGCAGGTGGATGAAAAGGTGGATTTCGGCATCGGCGCGGATTTTTTCATAAAAAAGTACACCCAGATGACTGCGGTGGACAGCGCTACCAGCCCGGGCGGCACTCAGACGCAAACAGTGCAGACGGATATCGAGTATTTGATGTATGGTCTGCCCATTATGCTGCATCTGAACGTACGCTTCATACCGGAAAGCGTCGTTCATCCCTATGCAGGCATCGCGGGCGGCTACGAACTGGTGTTCAGCCGAGAAGCCAATTACTTCACCGGCAACAAGGACAATCGCTTTTACGGGGGATGGGGCTGGCAACTGATGGTCGGAGGGGAGTATTCTCTGGGGAGTTCATCCGGTCTGCTGTTGGAGCTGTTCTACAACGGGGCGACCGTCAAGCGCAGCAAAGGATCCAATGAGCTCGGTTTTCCGCTGCATGAGGAGCTGAATTTCTCTGGATTTGGATTTCGCGCCGGGGCGCGTCTGGGCGGTTTTTAAGGTCGAGTCAGGAAAAAATTGACAATAACAATCCATAAACAAGATAGAAAAAAGAGGAAATCCATGGCAGAATTCATTTTCACCTCGGAATCGGTGACGGAGGGACATCCTGATAAAATCGCGGACCAGATCAGCGACGCCGTTTTGGATGCCGTGTTCAAGGAGGATCCTTTCGGCAGGGTCGCCTGCGAGACGTTTGTGACCACCGGCCTCTGCTTGGTGGGAGGGGAAATCACCACCACCACGTATGTGGACATACCCACGGTGGCGCGCAATGTGATCAAAGACATCGGATATGTAAGCGCCGATTTCGGATTCGATTACGAAACCTGCGCCGTGCTGACGACGATCAACCAGCAGTCGCCGGATATCGCCCTCGGTGTGGACCGCGCCGGAGCCGGTGACCAGGGCATGATGATCGGCTACGCCACCAATGAGACACCCAACCTGATGCCGCTTCCCATCACGCTGGCTCACCAGCTGACGATGCGCTTGTCCGAAGTGCGTCATAAGAAAATTCTGGATTTTTTGCGTCCGGACGGGAAATCCCAGGTTTCCGTGCGGTATGTGGACGGCAAGCCGACACGGGTGGAGACGATTGTCATCGCCTGCCAGCATGAACCGACTGTGACGAACGAGAGAATCCGCGAGGAGATCATCAAGCATGTCGTCCATCATGTGATACCGCGGGATTTGATGGATGAGAAACATATCACCTATCACATCAACCCCACCGGCCGCTTCGTGATCGGCGGACCGCAGGGGGATGCCGGCTTGACCGGACGCAAGATCATCGTGGACACGTACGGAGGATTCGCATCGCACGGCGGCGGCTGCTTTTCCGGCAAAGATCCCACCAAGGTGGATCGCAGCGCTGCTTACGCCGCCCGCTGGGTGGCGAAGAACATTGTGGCGGCGGAACTGGCGGATCGGTGTCTGATTCAGGTGGCGTACGCCATCGGCGTAGCGGAACCGGTATCCATAATGGTGGACACTCAGGGAACGGGTAAGATTCCGGAGAGCCGCATTTTGGAGCTCATCCGCAAGCATTTTGATCTGACGCCGGCGGGCATCATTGACCGCCTGCAATTGCGCCGCCCCATCTACCGTAAAACCGCCGCTTACGGGCACTTCGGCAGAGAAGATTACGATTTCACGTGGGAGAGGGTGGATATGGTGAAAACACTGCAGAACGGAGCTTGAGATTCAGGAAGGAGAAATCATTGAATTATAAAGTAAAGGATATAAATCTCGCCGACGCCGGCAGGATGAAGATCGAATGGGCGGAATCCCATATGCCGGTGCTGATGGCGCTGCGGGAAAAATATTCCAAGACGAAGCCATTGCGGGGGCAACGCATCGCCGGCTGTCTGCACGTCACCAAGGAGACGGCGGTGCTGGTCGAGACTCTGCTGGCGGCGGGCGCGGAACTCTCCTGGTCGGGATGCAACCCGCTTTCGACGCAGGATGAAATCGCGGCGGCGCTGGCAAAGAACGGGATCTCCGTTTACGCCTGGCACGGGATGAACGTCGAAGAGTTCTACTGGTGCATCGAGAAAACTCTCGAATTCAAGCCGACCCTGACTCTGGACGACGGGGCGGATTTAATCATGACGCTGCACACGCGCCGCCAGGAGCTGATCCCCACCGTCATCGGAGGCACGGAGGAGACCACCACCGGAGTGCATCGGCTGCGCGCCATGGCGGCGGCGGGCGATTTGAAGTATCCCATCATCGCCGTCAACGATGCCGAGACCAAGTGGGATTTCGACAATGTGTATGGGACGGGTCAGTCTTCTATTGACGGGATTTTACGAGCCACTTCCGTCCTGCTGGCGGGGAAGAATTTCGTCGTCGCCGGATATGGACATTGCGGACGAGGCTGCGCGGTGCGCGCGAGCGGAATGGGAGCCAGCGTCATTGCCACGGAAGTCAACCCCATTCAGGCGTTGAAAGCCACGCTGGAGGGTTTCCGCGTTATGAAGATGGATGACGCCGCGCCCATCGGCGATGTTTTCGTCACCGCCACGGGGATGAAAGACGTCCTGGTGAAGCGTCACTTCGAGAAGATGAAGGACGGCGCCATCATCTGCAACACGGGCCATTACGACGTCGAAATCAACATCGGCGATCTGGAGTCGTTGTCCCGGTCTAAACGCACCGTCCGCGCCAACTGCGAAGAGTACACTCTGAAGGACGGGCGGCGGATTTTTCTGCTGGCGAAGGGGAGGCTGGTGAATCTGGCTGCGGCGGAAGGGCATCCGTCGGAAGTCATGGATATGTCGTTCGCCAATCAGTTTCTGTCGCAGATCCGCCTGGTGAACGAAGGGAAGCAGTTGAAGGTTGGGGTATACGATATCCCGGAGGAGCAGGATAAAGAGATCGCGGGGGTGAAGCTCGCGACGATGGGGATTCAAATCGACACGCTGACCGCCGAGCAGATCGCTTACGCGACGGATTATTTGGCGGGGACGTAGAACCGCTGAGAACGTGAGCTCCGTGCTTCAGCTTCAGATGCGTTCATCGCCGGAATTGTAGGAAAAGGCCCGGTTAGTGATCCCAAGAAGAGGGTATGAGCATGGCGAAGTTCTTAATCACCATGCCGTCCATGTCGGAAGTTGAGGTCAAGCGAGCTTGAACGCGGGTGCTGCAGGCCCGTCGGACGGCGGAAGATCAGCTGGCGCACATGGAAAGAGCGTACGTGGACGCGGAAAACGGCAGGACCATCTGCTGTTGGGAAGCCGG
>CAZUTK010000085.1:0-10297 GCA_964623265.1 uncultured bacterium
GGGCGGCTCGAAGCACGCCGGGGGCGGGAAAAATCCCGCCCCCGGTGTTTTGTCTGAAACAGACGCTGTAGGACCTATAAAAAAGCGGGCGATCCGCCTCCGACCGATCAACCGCGCTGATGCTGCTTCGGAGCGAATCGCCCGTGCTACAACCGCATCCGTTATTTATCGAAGAGCAGTCTCTCCAGCCAGAAGCGAAAGACGCCGTTGGGATCGAAGCAGATCATAGTGGCGCCGCCGGGCGTCTTCGGCAGACGGTGCAAGTTGATGTCATTCTTCATCTGGACATTGTGCCGGCGCGGATCCGGTTCGGGGCGGTGCATCGGAAATTCACTGTAGAATTCGAACCGAGCCTTATCCGCTGGTTTTCTCATTTCGTAGCTCGATTCCGTGCCGAAGTTCTCTTCCTGTCCCTGCGATCGTTGCTGCCACGCATACGTGTTGTTCGACTTCTGGTCGTGAGCTTTGTCGCGAATGCCCGCCAGCGCTCCGCTGGTGATCAAGAGAAGGCTCAACACAACGACTACGAGGATTAAATTCTGGCGCTTCATGACTCCCTCCTTTGGATTAAGTGATGTTTGCAAAATTGATTTTCGGGTGAGGTTAGAGCAAAGCCGGTGCCAGAAATGAGATGTATTGTATCTTATTGAAAATAATATGATTATGAACCAGCCTCGCTCTGCGAATACGTTGCAACTGTTGTGAAGTTTGACATCTCCACGAGAGGTAAAATCGTAAACTATTATTATTTATGTTGATAGAAATGATCTGAAAATTGACACCCATCGAAGAATCCACTACACTCCGGATCTGCGCTTTCCACTTGACTCCACACGGATTTATCATTATATTATAAAAATTATGGATATTCTGCGGAAAATGCGATGAGATGGAAAAGCATAATGATTTGCGTCGTGACGGCGGGATGGGTTGTGATCGAAACGGCATTCGGACAGGCGCCGGTCTGGCAGCGCCAGGTGCAGGGTTATCTGGACGGAGTTCAGATTGCGATGTACCACGGCGGGACAGACTACACCAAACCGGTCTTCGCGGATCTCGACGGCGATGGTGACGGGGATTTGTACGTAGGCGAACATGACGGCTATTTGAATGTATTCGAAAATTTGAGCGGTGACCCACCCCAGTGGCGCTGCGTCACGTCCGGGCTCGATTCCATAGACGTCGGCAAGCACTGCGCACCGGCGTTCTGGGATGAAGACGCCGACGGCGATCTGGATATGTTTCTGGGGGAGGAAGACGGCAACATATGGTGCTTCCGCAACGACGGCGACGCGGGAAACCCCATCTGGACATTCGTAACGCAGAACTACGCCTCCATCGTCGTGGATCATTATGCCATCCCTTTTTTTCACGATCTGGATGGGGATCATCTGGATGACCTGCTGGTCGGTCACAACAACGGCGGCGCCGCATATTATCGCAACGTAGGATCGCCCGGAGCCCCGGCTTGGGAATTTCAAACCTCCTTTTACCAGGGAATTGATCTGGGGGATAAGTCTTCTGCGTGCGTGTTCGATCTGGAAAACGACAGCTGGCCTGATTTGGTCTATTCCGCTCTGGATGGGGAAGTGCAATACTTCCACAACAACGGGCCGATCCAGAACCCCACTTTCACCAATATGGGCGTCATCGGGGCGGTCACGCACAACGGAATCGCCACGCTGTGGGATCTGGACGGGGATCAGGATCTGGATCTGATCATCGGTCAAGCCGACGGCAATCTGAAAGTGTACGCCAATATTGGCACGCCGAGCGCACCGGTCTTCGAATATCAGCAGAACCTCTTGGCGTTTTTCGACATCGGCTTTTACAGCGTTCCCGCGCTGGCGGATATGGACGCCGACGGGGATCAGGACCTCTTCGTCGCCCGCGCACAAGCCGGGATCTACTGTCTCGAGAATGTCGGCACTCCGGATTCCGCCACCTGGCATATCGCCGATACCTATTATGCAAATCTGAATCTGCCCGGGCAGGAAGCGCTGACGTTCGCCGATCTCGATGCCGACGGCGATCTGGATATGCTGGTCGGTTGCAGCGACGGAACGCTGCGCCTGTACCGTAATATCGGCACGCCTCAAGCCGCCGCGTGGGATCACGCCGAAGAGAACTACGCCGGCGTGGATGTGGGCGACAATTCGATGCCGCTGCTGAAAGACGTGGATGCGGACGGCGACGCCGATCTCCTGATCGGCGCCTACGACGGCACGGTGCATTACTTGCGCAACGACGGCAATGCCGCAGCGCCGAACTGGGTGAACTTCGGGATTTACCCCGGCATCAACGTCGAAGCGGCGGCGGCGCCGGCTCTGGCGGACCTGGACGCGGACGGCGATCTCGACCTGTTGGTCGGCAGCGGCGGTGTTTCCGGGACATTCCGTTTTTACAGAAATGTCGGAAGTATGACCCAGCCGCTCTGGTTGATTCAGAGCGCTCTCTATCAGGGCTGGGATTTCGGCGATTACTCCACTCCCTGCTTCGGCGACTTGAACAATGACGGCGTCGCGGATCTGATCTCGGGCTGCCAATCCGGCGGAATCTGGCTGATGATGAACGTGGGTTTTACCTACGACATCACCATCAGCGTATCCCCTGTGAATCCCCCCATCGTCATCCCGCCCGAAGGCGGGGTTGCGGATTACAGCCTGCGCATCGTGAACGAGGAGAATTCCACGCATTTCGTGACCATCTGGACGGCTCTGACGCTGCCCGGCGGGGAAGTGATCGGACCGATTGATTCTCTTTATATGGCGCTGGATCCGCTGACGGTATACACCTTTCCGCGCTCGGTTGCGATTGCTGATTCTATGCCGTCGGGCGAATACACTCTCAGCGGCTACGTGGGCATCTACGGCGTGATCGTGTACAGCCAGAGCGGCTTCACTTTCGTCAAGGAAGATTCGCTGGGTGTGAAGGAATGGATGGCGGGGTTCACAGATCCTTCTTTTCAAATTACAGCCTTGCATCCCAATCCCTTCAACGCCGCCGCCTGGCTGGATTACGCGCTTCCCGCCGGCGCGGTCGTGGATGTTGCGCTCTGCGATCTGCAAGGACGGCGGGTGCTCGACTTTTACCGCGGCTGGCAGCCGGCGGGGGGACACCGGCTTCGAATCGAACCGCTGGGTTTAAGCTCGGGAGTCTACTTCGTGCGCTTGCGCGCCGGTGAGGTCACCACCGCGCGGAAAATCGTCTATCTGCGATGACCGTCGCCGGATCCGAAGAGGGAACTCCGGCGGGTTTCCATCATATAATATCTGAATTCTTCAAATCGCATCACCGCAGCGCTGAAATCGCGGTCTGCGGGCAACAACGAACGCAATCTAATCCATCCGCAATGCAAGGGGATTTTATGGCGAAGGGCATCAAGGCGATCAAGCGAGTCACCAAAAAAGAGCTGAAGGAAGATAAATGGGTGACGTCCGTCATCAAGGCGCAGAAGTGGATACTGGAACGGCAGGCTCTGCTGTTAAAGGTTGGGGGAGCCGTCGTCGTCGTGATCGTGCTGCTCTCCTTCTGGCTGATGTCCAAGTCCCATGCGGAGACGGAAGCGACCTACAAATTAGGCTTGGCGATCCTCGCGGACCAGAACGGCCAAACGGACGCCGCTTTGCAGCAGTACGAGGAGATCGTCAAACAGTACCCCGGCACCCGTTCGGGAGATAAAGCGTTGTTTTATTCCGCCGAATTGAAACGCCGCAGAGGTCAAAAAGAAGAGGCGCTGAAGGCGTTCGATGATTTTCTGAAGAAAAGCGGCGGCGATTCGTATCTGCGAGCGGCGGCGCTGTCGGGCAAAGCAACGATTCTCGAAGACCGGGGCGACTTCCAGAAAGCTGCAGATTGCTATCTGGAAGCGGTGAAGGTGAGATCCGGATTCTTCGCGGAGCCCAGCCTGCGGCTGGATGCGGCTCGCTGTCTGCGGCTCGCCGGACAGACGGCGAAAGCCCGCGAACAGTGCCAGTACATCCTCGATCATCATCCTGCGACGTCCTACGCGCAGCGGGCGGAACAGGAGCTGTTGCTACTGGGGTAATCCGCTGCGATCCGAATCCGCCCGCGGGAGATCAGGCACTCCGCGTTGGTTGGAAATTTCTTCGTTTTTTTACTTGTTTTTCGATCAAAAAACCCGTATATTATTGCTGAAGTGGGTCAAAACGTCCCAC
This sequence comes from uncultured bacterium, assembly GCA_964623265.1. Taxonomy (GTDB): domain Bacteria; phylum Electryoneota; class B3-LCP; order B3-LCP; family B3-LCP; genus CAZUTK01. The sequence continues at coordinate 4,179 of CAZUTK010000085.1, forward strand.
TTTTTTGTTTGGATGTGAAGATCATGGATTCTGCGGAACTGGAAAATAGGATCCGCGCTCTGGTCGAAGAGGAAGGTTTCCACCTCCTGCAGGCGAACTGGAAGCCGATGAAAGGCGGACGTCTCCTGCGCGTCGTCGCCGATGCGGAAGACCACAACATCACGGTGGACGAGTGCGCCGCTTTATCCGCTTTGATCTGCGACCTCTTGGATTCGCATCCCTACGATTTTCCCGATTATCGTCTGGAAGTCTCGTCGCCGGGTTTGAGCCATCCCCTGGAAAATTGGCAGTACCGCAAAAACATCGGACGGCAGGTGGAAGTGAAGACGATCGTCGCGGATCATAAGGAGATCGTCCGGGGGGAATTGATCGCCGTGGATGAAACGGGGATCACTGTTAGAGAGAAGGCTCAGGAGAGCCGCGTTCGGTTCAATGTGATTGCGGAAACACACGTCTTGCCGCAATGGAACCGGCATCCCTGAAACCTTGTGTCATCTATACCGTGGAGTTAAACTTACATCAAAGGGTTGCGTTATGCGTCAGTACAGATGGAGCTTCGTGCTATGAATCACGAAATTGTGGATGCCGTTTCGCATTTGATCCGCGAACGGCAGATGGAGAAGCAGGCGTTTCAAGAGATCATCGAGAGCGTCTTTCTCTCCATCCTGAAGAAAAAATACGGCACCGCGGATAATTTCGATGTCATCTTCAATCTGGAAAAAGGCGACATCGAGATTTATCAAGAAAAGGCGATCGTGGAGGACGGAGCGGTCGAAGACCCCGTCAAACAGATCGCTCTGAGCGAAGCCCGCAAAGTGGATCCCGATTTTGAAGTCGGCGATGATTTCGTGGAAATCGTGGATTACCACACCTTCGGGCGCCGGCTGATCACCGCGGCGAAACAGAATCTCGCGCAGAAGATCAAAGAGGTCGAGAAAGACAACATCTTCCGCGAATATTCCGACCGCATCGGCGAAATCATCATGGGGGACATCCACCAGGTCAACCGGCACGAAATCCGCATCAACGTGGACAAGACGGAAGTGATTATGCCGCGCGAAGAAGCCATCTACAACGAGCGCTACCGCCGGGGGGACACCGTGCGCGCCATCATCAAATCCGTGGTGCGCACCACCAAGGAGCCGCAGATCATCGTCAGCCGCGCGGATGACAGCTTCGTCCGACGGCTGTTCGAATTGGAAGTGCCGGAAATCTTCGACGGCATCGTCGAAATCCGCAAGATCGTCCGTGAGCCCGGCGACCGCACCAAGATCGCGGTTGAATCCAACGACAAACGAATTGATCCCGTCGGCGCCTGCGTCGGCTTGAAGGGCGTGAGGATTCAGGCGATCGTCCGCGAACTGAACAACGAGAAGATTGACATCGTGCCCTGGACGAACGACCGCAGCCTCCTGATTCATCGGGCATTGGCTCCTGTCACCCCGCTGGAATTGATCCCCGATGAGGAGAACAAGCGCGTCATCGCCGTTATCCCCGATGATCAGATGTCCATCGCCATCGGACGCAAAGGGCAGAATATCCGCCTGGCGTCGGCTTTAGTCGGCACGACCATCGAGCCCATTAAAGAATCCGAATTCTACGAAGAAGAAGAACTGCCGCTCGACGACATCGAAGGTTTGACGCCGGCTCTGAAAGAAAAATTGAAGGCGGCCGGCTACAACAATGCCGAACAGATTCTGGATGCGGGAAAAGAGAAATTGCTCGAAATCCCCGGCATCGGGGAAGTGACCGCCCAGAAGATCCTCGATCTCCTGTCGGTTTACTACGAAGAGTGAGTTCGGCGCATACTCGGATCCGAGGTATCCATTGGCTGATTACAAGATTTACAAAATCGCGAAAGAGCTGAATCAGACCAGCACCGTCATCCTGAACTTTCTCGACCAGATGGGGCACCCTGTGCAGAAGGGGCATATGGGCAGCATCAGCGAAGAGCTCTATTTGGAGGTGTTGAAGAAATTCAACCGCGCCCGCTGGCAAGCCCTTCAGGATCAGGAAGAGCTCGAGAAGGTTGAGATTAAGCGCAAGAAGGCGGAACGCGCCCGCGAGGAGGAGCTGGAAAAAATTCTGGCTTCTACTGCCGAAATTGCTATCCAAAAAGAGATTCCGGCGAAGGAAAAGCCGGCCGAATCGGTGGTGGAACCGCCGATTCCAGAGGAAGCTCCCATCCTCCCCGCCGAACCCCCGACGCCGACACCTATTGAAGCCGAAGCCTCCGTGAAAGCGCCGCCGGCGGCAGTCGAACCCGAACCGACACCGCCGGGTGTGAAGCCCGCCCCGCTGCCTCCGCGTGTGAAAAAATGGAAAAAAGCCCGCGAAGAAGCGCAGCCTCCTGCGGTGAGCGAACCGCCTCCCGAAAAGGTGGAAGAAAAACCGGCTGAACCGCCTGCGCCCAAGAAAGAACCGGTGGAAATCCCCGCAGGACCGGTGCCCGGCACCATCGAAGCCATGATGGAAGCGGCGAAGCTCGAAACCACCGTCGAACGCGCCCGCAAGCTGGTTAAAGAGCGTGACGAAGCCCAGAAAACCTTGACTCCGGAACAGGCGCATGCGGCGGTCGGCAAGAAACGCCGACTGAAACGCAAAAAGGAAGAGACGGCGGAGGAGGAAGCGATCCGCCGGGCGGTGGAGAGATCGCAGCGGGCTGCGAAAGAGCGCAAACGCGAAAAAACCGTCCCGACGCAGATCCTGCCCAGTGCGCAGATCATTAAAAAAGTCGGAAAGTTCGGAAAGCGCCGTCGTTCCAAAAAGCTGAAAATTGACCAGAAACTGGTGGATGCTTCCATCAAACAAACCCTCGCTTCCCTCGAAGAAAAGAAGCCTCGCAAACGTCATCGCCGAGTTCATGAAAGCGGCGAAGTGATGGAGGACACCAATGTCTTGCGGGTCACGGAATTCATCTCCACCAACGAGCTCGCCGCCCTGCTGGATGTACCGGTCACCGAGCTGATCAAGAAGTGTCTCGATATGGGCTTGCAAGTGACCATCAATCAGCGCCTGGACCGCGACATCATCGAATTGCTGGTCGGCGAATACGGCTATGATCTGGAGTTCCAGAGCGAGTTCGAAGGCGTTGAAGAAATCGCGGAAGAGGAAGCGGAAGATGAGGCGAATCTGAAGCCGAGGCCGCCGGTGGTCACCATTATGGGGCACGTGGATCATGGCAAGACGTCTTTGCTGGATTACCTCCGCAAATCCAGCATCGCCGCCGGCGAGTCGGGAGGCATCACCCAGCATATCGGCGCATATTCGCTGGATTACAACGGCAAGCGCATCACCTTTCTCGACACCCCGGGCCACGAAGCCTTCACCGCTATGCGCGCCCGCGGCGCTCAGGTCACCGACTTGGTCGTCCTGGTCGTCGCGGCGGACGATCACGTCATGCCGCAGACGATCGAAGCGATCAATCACGCCAAAGCCGCCGGGGTTCCCATCATCATCACCATCAATAAGATGGATAAGCCCACAGCGGATCCGGACCGCATCCGCCGGGAGCTCGCCGACCAAGGAATCCTGGTGGAAGAATGGGGCGGCAAGTATCAGTGCGCCTTGATCTCCGCCAAGAAGGGCGATGGCGTGGACAACCTCTTGGAGGAGATCCTGCTGGCGGCGGAAGTTCTGGATCTAAAGGCGAATCCCGACCGCAAGGCTCGAGGTGTCATCATCGAATCCCGCCTGGACCGCGGCAGAGGTCCCCTGGCGACGGTGTTGATTCAAAACGGGTCGCTGAAGATCGGGGATGTCTTCGTCGCCGGAGCTAACTCCGGACGCGTCAAAGCCATGCTGGACGAATACGGCAACCGCCTGAAAAAGGTGCTCCCCGGTTTCCCCGTCCAGGTGCTCGGTTTCGACGGCACTCCGCAAGCCGGAGATACCTTCCTCGTGATGGACAGCGAGAAGGAGGTCAAAGCCATCTCGCTGAAGCGGCAAGCGCTCCAGCGGGAACAGGCGTTCAAGCAGATCCGCGCGCTGACCCTTGAAGGGTTGTCCGATCGCATCAAGAAAGGGGAAGCCCGCGAATTGCCTTTGATCATCAAGGGGGACGTGAACGGTTCCGTGGAAGCGCTGAGCGATTCCTTGATGAAGTTGAATTCGGATGAAGTCGGCGTTCAGATCATCCATCGCGGCGTCGGCGCCATCACCGAAACGGATGTGAATCTGGCGTCGGCTTCCGGTGCGCTCATCATCGGATTTATGGTCCACCCCAACTTGAAAGCCCGCGAGTTAGCCAATCGCGAGAACGTCGAAATCCGCATCTATCGCATCATCTACGACGTCATCAACGACGTCAAAGCGGCGTTGGAAGGAATGCTGGCGCCGACGATATCGGAGAAGCATTTGGGCACGGCGGAAGTCCGCCAGACTTTCAAAGTCCCCAAGATCGGCACGATCGCCGGATCCTACGTACAATCCGGAAAAATCGAACGCAACAGCCGCGTGCGCCTGATCCGAGACGGACAGCAGATCTACGAAGGGCAGATCTCCTCGCTCAAGCGCTTCAAAGACGACGCCCGCGAAGTGGCGGAAGGATTTGAGTGCGGCATCGGAATCGCCAACTTCCAGGATATTAAAGAGGGCGATATCATCGAAGCTTATCAGGTGGTGGAAACGAAGAGAACGCTGGCATGAGCCGCAGACGGTGGGGCGATCCCTTAGCCCGGGATCCCAATAGGCGGCAGGCGCGGATCAACGATCTGCTGCGGCGCCGAATCAGTCTGATTCTAGAGAACCGGTTCAGAGACCAGCTTGCCGCGCTGCTCGCGGTGACGGAAGTCCGCACCACCAGGGATTTGCGCCACGCGCGAGTGTTCGTCTCCGTCTACGGAGACAGGGAAAAGCAGGAGAACACCATCCACAGTCTGCAGATGCAGCACCGGGAGATTCGCCAAATGCTGGCGTCAGATATTATTCTGAAATACATCCCCTCCCTCGAATTCATCCTCGATCTTTCCCTGGAACGCGCTCAGCGGATCGAAGAACTACTGCACGGCGATGACTTCGACGAGCCGTAATTCTATGCTGACGGAGCGGCAGGCGGCGGACTTCGCGGAGATTCTGGGAGGCGGCAAGGAGATTCTGGTCTCCACGCACATCTCTCCGGACGGCGACGCCGTGGCGTCCCTGCTGGCGGGCGCCGAAATCGTGCGGATGCTGGGCGGCCGGACAGTCGAAGTGCTGGACGGTCAGATTCCGGAGCGATTTCGCTTTCTGCCGGGCAGTGCGAAAGTCCTGTCTCCGGAACGCCTTGAAACCCGCGTCTGGGATTCGGCGCTGATCCTGGATTCCGGCAACGTTTCCCGGATCGGAAGGGCGGCACAGTGGATCCCCGCGGGAAAGCCGATCGTCAATGTGGATCATCATCCGGATAACACCTTCTTCGGCGCTCTAAATCTGGTGTTTCCCGAGGCGGCGTCCACCACGTCTCTCCTGTTCGAATTGGCGCAGAAGCTGCAATTGCGGCTGACGCCGTCTCTGGCGCTGCTGCTCTACACCGGCTTGCTGACGGATACCGGCGGTTTCCGCTTTTCCAACACCACCGCGCGAGCATTCGAGATCGCCGCCCGGTTGGTGGATTCCGGCGTGGATCCCGCCGCCGTCGCAGATGAACTCTTCCGCCGCAATACGATTGAAAGCGTTAAACTGCTGGGGGAAGCGCTTCTTTCGCTGCAGGTGAGCGGCGGCGGGCGAGTCGCTACAATGTCGGTGGAAGCGAATTCTCAGCTCCAGGAGATCGAGGAAATCGCGGATCTGGCTCTGACGGTTAAAGGAGTGCAAGCCTCCGCGTTTTTCAGGCAGGACGGAGCGCAGACGCGCGTGAGCCTGCGTTCGCGCGGCAACTACGATGTGGGGCGGATTGCACGCAAGTTCGGAGGCGGCGGACATCAAAAAGCCGCCGGATTCAGTTACACGGGATTGATACAAGAAATACGCGCTCAGATCATCCGGGCGCTCTGTGAGGAAGTTGGAGAAACGATCCCCTCGGATCCTGGATCAGAATGAGTTCCCCGCCGATTTGGATTTCGACGAGGGAACCGTGATCTTGATCGCCAAACCGGCCGGAATGACCTCTTTCGGCGCGGTGAATCGCGTGCGAAGGAACA
>CAZUTK010000085.1:10314-10609 GCA_964623265.1 uncultured bacterium
TCTGCCGGGTGCGCAAAGCCGGACACGCCGGGACTCTCGATCCAGCGGCGACGGGTTTGCTGCTGGTGTTGACCGGCAGAGCCACGCGGCTCCAGAATCAGTTTATGAAGCTGGAAAAAGAGTACCGGGCGACGATCCTGCTGGGCTGCGTCACCGATACGGATGATCTGGAAGGGCGGGTGATCCGGCATAGCTCCCGTGAATTCGTGAGAAGGGATCAATTCGAACACCTGCTTACAACGGAATTTCTGGGAGAGCGCCTGCAGACGCCTCCGATCTATTCCGCTCTGAAAAT
>CAZUTK010000086.1:0-10313 GCA_964623265.1 uncultured bacterium
GAATTTGAACCGATCCCTTATGATTGGGTGGAAATCAATCCCAATCGTCCGGGCGCCTTGCCCGGGCAGGATACTGGGCTGAACGGTGACAACCAAATGTCGGAGCCGATCAATATCGGGTTCGCTTTTCCCTATTACGGCAGTTCCTATGTGCAGATCCTGATCTGCTCGAACGGATTCGTCTCCTTCACCGATACGGATTCCTCCGGCGAGAATCAGCAAATCCCCAATACGGCTCGACCCAATAACTTCATCGCCCCTTACTGGGATGACCTGAATCTGAATCCGGTCACCGGACACGGGAAATGCTACTACTATTACGACGCCGCGGGCAGTCGCTTCATCGTGGAATGGGACAGCGTCGCTCATGCGGATCCCGATGCAGCCGGTGCATACTTCACTTTCGAAATGATCCTTTACCCCAACGAAGACATTGATTTTCTCTACAAGGCGATCGTGCCGGGATCCCTGTCGCTCTTCCCTTCGGCGACCGTTGGCAAAGAGAACGGCAACGGCACGGCGGGAGTGAAGGTGACCTTCAACGGCTCAGGTCCTCAAGAACCGGCGTCCGGGCTGGGTCTGCGGATCTATCGCCCGCTGTCGTTCACGGTCAGCTACGTGTATATCGTGAATTTCTCGGAGTATCTTTATAACCTGATCGAACATATCGAAGAACTAATCTGACGGGAGGTGATGCCCGATTGAAGGAATTGCAAGAGATTCAGTAATTGATCTGCATTACGAAGGCGCGGTGATTTGGACGCAGCAGCCTTCCAACGAAATCGCGATACGATGGAAAGAAAATACATCATCCTTACAGGAGGAGTTATGCGTAAAACATGCTATTCTTTTCTCTGTCTGAGCATCTTGCTGCTGGCTTTTCTGCCGGCTGCGAAGGCTCAGGTCATCTTCACCATCCAGTATGATGACGGCAACTCGCAGTACTACTCCGGGCGTCCGCAGCCGAACGACACCTGCGGCGTCTGGTTCGAACCCCCCACCGAATCCCAGATCCTCTCCGCGAAATTCAACTTCAACAACAATATGGGCGGGGATGCGCAGGTGTTCGTCTGGGACATCGTAGACGGGTTCAACCCCGACAACTACTTCGACAACGACGAACCCGGCGCGTCGCCCGGTCCCACGCCTCTGGGGCAGGTGCTGGCGGGACCGATCCCCTACACCTTCAACAACAGTGGTACCTGGCAGACCATCACCTTCGCGGATTACGGCTATGATCCGGAAGACCTGGACGTCGGGACGAATAACTTCTTCGTCGGCTACGTCCTGTCCGGCGGCGGCGCCCAGCCGTATTATCCCTCCATCTTAGGCGACGCCGGCGATGACCGTCCCTATCACAGCCTCTGCTGGCTGATGAATCCAGGCGGGCAATATCCAGGTCAATCCGGCTGGTGGGCGTATGGGATTGACTGGCTGCTGCGCGCCACGGTGAATATGTACGGCGATCCCCCGCCGGTGATCACCGGCATCGTGGATCGTCCCGACACCTATCTACCCGGACCCTACACGATCGTCGCCACCGTCACCGATCAGTCCACCGGCGGATCGCCCGGACAGGTCACCGCCGTGGATCTGATCTACTCCGTGGACGGCGGGGCGGAAGTCACCGTCGCTATGACGCACACCACCGGCGACAATTATGAAGCGGATATCCCCGCCGTGCCGGTGAATTCGCTCATCAATTACCGAGTGGAAGCGGAAGATAACGCCAACCACCATGCCGTCGCGCCCAGCATCGCCGGATTCAACTTCAGCTACCGCGCACCCAGCGGCGCCAAGATTCTGCTGGTGAACGATGCCGGCGACCACGACGGCGAGAGCATCTACCGCTATGCACTGGAGAGCAACGGTTACGCCTACGACTTCTGGTACATCGCTTCCGGCGACGCCGAGGATATGGGCTACCCGGGATCGGATGTCATCAACACCACCAACTACAACACGGTGATCTGGTACAACGGCACTGCTCATTCCGGATCGCTGCCCGACAACGACGCCAACCTGGCGACGGATCCTGTGGCGATGTTTATGGATGACGGCGGTAATTTCTTCCTCTCCAGCTCGGACTATCTAGGCGGCGCGTTCAATCCGGACGACTGGGATGAATTCACCGCGATCCCGGGAACGTTTATGTACGAATACCTGAAGGTCGCCGACGGCTGGTCGGATGCTCACATCAACCCAAGCACCGGCGAATCCATGGATACGCACTACACCGGCGTCGCCGGCGATCCCATCTCCGGCGTCTGGGCGGGGACCTACTTCGCCGATTACCCGAGCCCTAACTACAACGACTACTGCTACCCGCTTTCCGGAGCGGAGACCTGCTTCCTGACTCAGATTGACGACGAGTCCGCCGGCATCCGCTACGACGGAACCTACAAGATGGTCTTCCTGCCCTGGGTGCTGGAAGCCTGCGCGAGCACCAACGTCGCCGTGGGGATCCTGACCAACGTCCTGAATTACTTCGACGAAGGCAAGATCGTCATGGAAGAGGGATCCCGCTACGGAATCTACGGCAGCGATCCGCACACCGCCGTCGTGAAGATCACCGATCCGGACGGAGTGAACACCAAGGAGGTGCACTACAGCTGGGACGGCGGCAGCTACAGCGTCGCCAACCTGACCTCCATCGGCAACGACAAGTACACCTACGACTTCACCCCGCCGGGATCTTGGTCCACTCTGGACTACTACTTCACCGCCACCGATAATTTGGGCAACGCCATGGAGACGCCCATCTACTCCTGCTGGTACACCGGCGAATCATACACGGCGGGCGCCACGGTGTTGTATTGTTCGGATCAGGCTTATGAAGGTTACTTCGGAAATTTCGACAGCACCATCACCGACGCTCTAGATGCGCTAAGCGTTAATTACGATATCTGGGATGTGGATTTGAACGGCGCTCCCGACGCCTGGACAGTGCTCAGTCATTACCAGCACGCCGTCTGGGTGGGCTATGCGGATTGGGATGAAACTGTCTTCCCGATGAATTCGGTGGACAACCCCTTCTCTCTCTTCCTCAAGTCGGGCAAGTCGCTGCTCTTCTCCTCGGAGGAGATGCTGGGAACGTGGACCGGCTGGAATAACGTCAGCTTCGAACCGGGCAATTTCGCTCACGACTGGTTGCACATCGGTTCCTTAGTGAACGACGCAGGCTATACCGAACTGCAGATCACCGGCGATCCGATGGTCAGCGGGATGACGGCGCCTGTGGAGCTGACCGGATTTCCCATGGATCCGTACTCGGATTACTTCTATCCGGTAACCGCGCCCATGGTCTCCGGGCTGTTCTACGATGCCGCCGGCGCCTGGGCGGATGGTCCCGCCGGCTTCCGGGATAATCTGGATCAGCACAACGTCGTCGCCCTCGGATTCTGCCTCTACTTCATGGATGCGCAGAACCTCGAGACCTTCCTCGGCAACGTCCTGGATTACTTCCAAAACAATCCCGGCGTCGGTGTGGAACCGAAACAGGAATCCGGCGGTATACCGATCACATACAGCCTGGATCAGAACTATCCGAATCCTTTCAACCCCATCACCAACATCCGCTTCGCGCTGCCCGAAAACACGCGCGTGCAGCTGTCGGTTTACAACCTGATGGGGCAGGAGGTCGCCAGGCTGCTGGATCGCACCATGAACGCCGGAACGCACACCGTGACCTGGGATGCGTCGCAGATGTCTTCCGGGGTGTATTTCTACAAGATCAAGGCGGCGAATTTCGAGATGTCCCGAAAGATGATCTTAGTGAAGTAAAACATAGAGTGCCCGGGCGGGATCGCGGCGACGCGGTCTCCCCCGGATCACCCTTTAAGCTGACCCCGCGAGGTCGGCAAGGGAAGCCTGAACCTCAGACCCTCCGCCCGCGCGGAGGGTCTTTTTGTGGGAGGAGCTAACTTGAAATTCCGAGTGAAAGCCCGGCTGGCGGATGCGGACAACGTGCGCCGCACGCTGACCCGCCTGGCGCACGAAATCATCGAACGCAATCGCGGCTTGGAAAACCTCGCGCTGGTCGGCATGAGGACGCGAGGCGTCTTTATCGCCGAACGTTTGCAGCGGCTGATCCGGCAGATCGAAGGTGGCGAAGTGCCGCTGGGCATTCTGGACGTGACGCTTTACCGCGATGACTTCCGGCTGAAATTCAAACAGCCCCAGATCCAGGTCACGCAGATCAATTTCGATGTGGATGAGAAGAACATCATCCTGGTGGACGACGTCCTCTATACGGGCAGGACGGCGCGCGCCGCGATGGATGCGCTGATGGACATCGGGCGCCCGGCTCGCATCCAGCTGGCGGTGCTGGTGGACCGCGGGCATCGCGAACTGCCCATCAAGCCGGATTTCGTCGGCAAGAACGTGCCGACCTCCATCGGCGAAGAGGTGCGCGTGCGGATGCAGGAGCATGACGGCGAAGACGCCATCCTCCTGGTGGAACAGGCGCCGGAAGGCGGGGAGGGTGCCGAATGAATCTGGAGAGTTTGAAGGATCGTCCGCTGGCGTCGAAGCATCTGCTGGGCTTGGAAGGGATGTCCGCCGTGGAGATCAAGACCATCCTGGACACCGCCGAAGCCTTAAAGGAGATCCTCGACCGTCCCATCAAGAAAGTGCCCACGCTGCGCGGCATCACCGTCGTCAACCTCTTCTTCGAAGCCTCGACGCGCACGCGCATCTCCTTCGAACTGGCGGAGAAGCGGCTCTCCGCAGATCTGGTCAACTTCAGCCAGACCGGGTCCAGCGTCGCCAAAGGGGAAACCCTGCTGGATACCGCGCGCAACATCGAAGCTATGCGCGTGGATGTCGTGGTGATCCGGCACCGCAGTCCCGGAGCGCCGGGCTTTCTGGCGAATCACCTGAAATCCATCGTCATCAACGCCGGCGACGGCGCCCACGAACACCCCACCCAAGCGCTCTTAGACTTGCTGACTCTGCGGCAGAAATTCGGCGATGTGAAAGGGTTGAAGGTCGCCATCGTCGGCGATATCTCCCACAGCCGCGTGGCGCTCTCCAACATCTACAGCCTGAAGGCGATGGGCGCCGAAGTGATGCTCTGCGGGCCGCCGACTCTGATGCCCCGCGGCATCGAAGCGTTGAACGTCCGAGTCACGCACCGAGTGGATGACGCCATCCTCTGGGCGGACGCGTTAAATGTGCTGCGTCTGCAGCTGGAGCGCCAGCAGTCCGCGCTGCTGCCCACTCTGCGGGAGTATCACCTGACCTTCGGCATCACCCGGCGGCGTCTGGAACGACTGGGCAAGACGCCGGTGATCCTGCATCCCGGGCCCATCAATCGCGGCGTCGAATTGGAGAGCGAAGTGGCGGACAGCGGCGCATCCGTCATTCTGGACCAAGTCACGAACGGAGTCGCCGTCCGGATGGCGGTGCTGGTCTTGCTGTCCGCGCCGGAAGTCATGGGATAAGGAGAGATTATGGAACCCTTCAAATTGCCGAATCAATTGGTTTTGAAAAACGCCCGTCTTATGGATCCGGCGTTGAACCTGGATCAGCGCGGGGATCTGCTCATCGAAGGCGGCGTCATCCAACGTTTGGATGCCGGGATCACCGGCAAGGCGGTCTGGGATCTGGAAGGCGCCGTCGTCTGCCCGGGATGCTTCGATCTCCACGTTCATCTGCGCGAGCCCGGCAACGAAGATGCGGAAACCATCCGCAGCGGGCAGGAAGCCGCCGCCGCCGGAGGTTTCAGCGCCATCACCGCGATGCCCAATACTTCGCCCCCTCTGGATCAGCCCGGCGTCGTGCGCTGGGTGATCGAACAGGCGGCGCTCTTTTCGCCGGTCGGAGTGCATCCGATCGCGGCGGTCACCAAGGGGCGCAAAGGGGAAGAGCTGACGGATATGGTGGAGCTTCGCCAGGCGGGAGCCGTCGCATTCAGCGACGACGGTTCGCACGTATCGTCTTCCGAAGTGATGCGGCGGGCGCTGGAGTACAGCCTGCTGGTGGATGCTCCCATCATCACGCACGCCGAGGACGCGTCGCTGTCAAAAGGCGGCGCGATGCACGAAGGCGAAATTTCCACGCGGTTGGGTCTTGCCGGCATTCCCGATATATCCGAAGATATCGCCACGATCCGGGATCTGACCCTGGCGGAATACACCGGAGGAAGGCTGCATCTGGCGCACATCTCGACTCGGGGCGCGCTGGCGGCGCTGGAAGCGGCGCTGCGCCGCGGCGTCCGAGCTACCGCGGAAGTCACTCCGCATCACTTGCTCTTGACCGACGCCGCTGTGATCGGCTACGACACATCCACGAAGATGAAGCCCCCTTTGCGCACGGAAAAGGACCGCCTGGCGCTCTGGGACGGCTTGCGGAACAACAGCATCAGCGTCATCGCCACGGATCACGCCCCCCACACCTTCGATGATAAAGAAGTGCCCTACGATGAAGCCGCCTTCGGCGTCATCGGTTTGGAAACCGCGCTGGCGCTGATCTGGGATCGCGGTGTGCGCGCCGGAGTGATCGAACCGGCGCAGATGGTCCGCTTCTTATGCCATGCGCCGCGTTCCGTCGCCGGTTTGCCCATCCCCGCCCTGCAGAAAGATCAGCCGGCGGAATTGACCGTCTTCCATCCGGAAGAAAAATGGCGGGTGGATGCGGATCGGTTCTTCAGCAAATCGAAAAACAGCCCGTTCAAGGGATGGGAATTGACGGGGCGCCCCTGGGGAGTGCTGCGCGGGAAGCTCTGGGCGGGTCGTGTGGAACCGAACCTGAAATGACTTCCGAACTTAAAATGACTTCACCCGCATCGCGGCATCTGGTCGTCGCCACCGCGGGGCATATTGATCACGGGAAGACCGCGCTGGTGCGCGCTTTGACCGGCATGGAGACCGACCGCCTGGAAGAAGAGCGCCGCCGAGGGATCACCATCGAGCTGGGCTTCGCCTTTCTGGGCGATGACATCACCATCATTGACGTGCCGGGTCACGAGCGCTTCATCAAGACGATGGTCGCGGGCGTCAGCACGGTGGATCTGGCGCTGCTCGTGGTCGCGGCGGACGACGGCGTGATGCCGCAGACCCGCGAACATCTTGCGATCCTGAATCTGCTGGGCGTTCCTCATCTCTTCGTCGTCCTGTCGAAGATTGATGCAGCCGATTCCGATTGGGTGAAATTGGTCGAAGAGGAAATCCGCGCCCTCCTTCCGGAGCGCTTCCGCGCCGCCCCCTTCTTGCGCTGTGATTCCATCACGGGGGAAGGCGTTACCCGTCTGAAAGATGCCATTCTCGAGTTTCAACGGACACTCCCGCTCCGGCGGGATACCGGCGTGTTTCGGCTCCCCGTGGACCGCGCCTTCAGCGTCAAGGGGCACGGCACGGTGGTCACCGGCACCATCCTGGGCGGCTCTGTCCGCGTGGGAGATCGCCTGACGGTGATGCCGCAGGGCTTCGAGACACGCGTGCGCGGCTTGCAGAGCCATGGCCGCGAACAGACCGCTCTTTCCGTCGGTCAGCGCGCCGCGATAAACTTGACCGGCGCGCGCATCGGGGAGATCGTCCGCGGGGACTGGATCTGCCAGCCGGATGCCTTCCTAACGACGCGTTTTCTGGACGTCTCGCTCGAGATCCTGCCGGATGCGCCGCCTCTGCGCCGCCGCGAGAGAGTGCGGGTGGAGATCGGCACGCTGGAAGCGTTGGGGAGAGTCTTCCTGCTGGATCGCGCCGTTTTAAATCCAGGCGAACAGGGCTGGGCTCAAATCGCGCTCGAACGGCCGGTCATAGCGGCGCGCCTCGACCGCTTCGTCATCCGCCGCTATTCGCCTCTGCAGACCCTCGGCGGAGGCGTCGTGCTCGACCCCGTGCCGCCGCGCCGCACAATCGCGGATCCGCAGGCGGTTTCGGTCTTGCGCACCTTCGGGACGGACGACTCCGTAAGTGCGCTTTCCGCCCGCATCCAAGCCGCAGGGTTGGAAGGATATGCACTCGCTCAGGCGCGCGCGTTCGCCAATGCGCCGCAGCCCGTGGTCTCGGAGTGGATTCATCGCTTCCAGACCGCGCAGCAGGTGATTCTCGTTGCGGATGACGGGGATTACCGCTTGTTTTCCGCGCACGCGTTGACGGAGGCGAAAGGATCCGTTTTGGAGCAGCTGCGGCGGTTCCACGAGCAGTATCCGGATCTGCCCGGATTCCATCGTGCGGAGCTGATCAGCGTTCTTTCCCGCCGGATGCCGGCGGCGCTGATCGAGCGCGCCGTCGCGGATTTGATCGGCGTGGAACTGCAGGAAAAGAGAGGGATCCTGATGAAGTCCGACCACCGGATACAGCTCCAGCCGGATCAGGAGGCGCGGATCGCCGGAATCCTCGCGATGCTGGAGAAAGCGGGGTTCAATCCGGTTAATCGCGGAGCGCTGCGGAGAGCCGTGGGCGGGGATGATTCCGATATCGGTTTCGCGTTGAACCTGCTGGAACAGCGCAGGCTCATTCTGCCGCTGGGGGATGGCTTTGTAACCGCAGAGGCGGTGCAGCGAGCCTGGGAAATCGTGCGGGGCGAGTTGACATCCGGAGGCAAAACCACCGCGCAGCTGCGCGACGCTCTCGGCTGCGCGCGAAGATCCGCCGTCGCTCTGCTCGAATATTTCGATTCTTTAGGCAAAACCGAGCGAAACGGCGAAGCGCGCATCCTGCTGCCGCAGACCGACGACGCGCCGTGATGCGATCCTGAAAAAAAGACTTGACTCCGCGGAAAAATTTACTTATCTTCAAAATCCTAATGCCACTCTAGCTCAGTTGGTAGAGCACCGCCCTGAAAAGGCGGGTGTGCCCAGTTCAATTCTGGGGGGTGGCACAACTCAGCGTTCCGCTTCGAAACGCTTCACTTCAAAATCGTCACGCCTCCCGCGCTCTGCAAATCCTCCGCCTGAATTCGGAAAAAATACGCCCCGGACGGCAGCGCGTCCACCTGCAGGGATAGTTTCTGCCGCCCACCCGGGAAGAATCGCGTACCTCGAGCCGCCATTCTGCCCAGCGCATCGAAGAGCTGATAGTGAACTTCCGAAGCCTTTGGCAAATCCATCGGCACGATCAACCAGGCATTGCATGGGTTGGGAAAAGGCATCCCGAAGACGACGCTCTCCGGCAGGTGCATTCTGGAGCTGGTCGGTGGAATGCCGAGAACAGTCGTCAAGCTGACTGTATGATACCCTTCCGTCAGATCGGGTAATGGGATGAAGATTCTGTTGCCCCGAACGGTATATTCGGTGGGCAGGGCATCCACAAAGGCTGAAGCGATGACGTGGCTGGAATCCGGCAGGAACGCCACGATCGTCTGCCCGTATGTGGCGGCTCCGTAAAAGGTGAAACTCAGAGAGGATGGCGTAGAGTGCGCTTCCACATCCCACCAGCGGCGGGATTCTTCGCAGAAATCCGCGAACTCCTCTGGAAAGAAATACTGCATATCGGGGAATAATGACTCCATCTGCTGGAAGACGCCGTTGACAATCTCGAATTGTGCTTGATTGTTCAGCGGGAATACGGCCAGTGGATGCCCGCCCGAAAGCACGAGTTCCCCGCGTCTTAGAATGTATTCGACCATCGCGGGATCCTGCCAGTAACTGGAATCGCACCACCAGTTGGTGTTCGTTTCCCAGATAACGCCTTCCGGCTGAAAGATCGGACCCAGAAGAAATTGCCAGAAGGCTTCGCCGCTGTCCATCAGCTTGACGCCGGCTTTGATGCACTCCTGAACCGCCGGCATTTGATGCTTATGCGCGGCGAATCGAAAAACCCGGAAAGAGGCGTTGGTCAACCCGGAGCTGATCAAGTCGCGTTGGATCATCGCAAATCTTCCGGAATCCCCTGCAGGATCGTAGAAATCGAATTCGTTGCTATAAGGTGGACCAAGCGGATACAGCTCGCTGGCGGTATGGTGATAGCAGTGCATCCCCAGGCAGACGCGGTCCTCCCAGCCGTATAATATGCCGCCGCTTTCGATCAGATGCAGAAAGTCGAGATAGGTCTGAGGAGCATTCGTGGCGAAACGCCTGTTCCCGTGTGCGTGCCACCACTCCAAACCTTCCCCGTCATACTGGACGTTGAAGCTGAAAGAATTGAATCCGCCGTTGGTCAAGAGGCTGCCCGAAACGTTCTCCCGTTCCAGCCCGATGGCGTCGAAGCGGGCTTTGCCGGGACGCCCGTCATTTTCACCCGGACTACGAGGGAAGAGCATGGTCCGGTGTTGAAATACACTTGTCGAAACGTCCAGCTCATCGGATTTTCGAACAAAATGCGTTCCAGAAGGTTGCCGTCAGGAGCGGCGGCTATTTCCACTCCGGCGCT
>CAZUTK010000087.1:0-10030 GCA_964623265.1 uncultured bacterium
AGATGAAATCATAGGTGAGGCTTATAAATGATATAGGAGGTATCTATTCTTGTTATTCAGCGGTAGGCCTTCCTGCGGCAGGCATGCTTATTTTGGTATTTAGATGGAAGAGAAGCAGTTAGTAGGTGTATGAGCATTCATGCTTACGGTGTATGGGCGGGCGGAGTTCGTTCATAGGGGGGGTATGGGGGGGGTAACAGTGATTCGTTGCGTCTTTTTGTTTGCTCGACTATTCAGAGGCAACCGCGTGCCAGTCACGCGGGATAAAATATAGTAGGTATTGATGTGGAGGTCAAGTAGAAATTTTATTTTTTTTCATAAAGAGCGATTAAATTTTTTTAAAAGAAATTAAATATTCACTTGACAAATAGTGTAGAATAAGTTATATTATAGGTTAATGAACCTATTAAACAAATTATCGGCGAGGGCTCCTCGGGGCAAGAAGGATTTTTTAAAGCGTCAGATTGACATTGCCTCGAAGGGTATTTTGCGCTTAGAAGAGCTAAGTGATGAGGAATATTCGGCTTTAAAGAATGGCGAGTTGATTGATTTACGGGAGACGGAAGAGGGGAAGAAGGCAATACTAAAGAGTCAGGAGCTGTTATTTAAGACCTGGGCGAAAGAGACAGAACGGGATGATTTATGGGAATCTTTATGTAGGATGTCTTGGCAAGAATTGCGGAGGGAGCTATTTGGGGATGGTTTAAGTCCTGCGTTAGATGATTTACAGAAGCTTTCTCATTATATAATATTTTCAACTCGTTATAGCTCCGTTCCTTTCTCTTCTTCTGCGGCAAAAAAAAAGAGGAGGGGGATTCATTGGAAGCTGGAGATACTAAGGGCGTATGTGTATCACAGGCGCCTCTGTCCTACGGCTCATTGGGTACCGACGGGTGCGATGGAGGCGTTGATGCGGGAAATGAACGATATTCCGCGCGGAAGAAGAAATATCGGATTATTCGGAGGAAACGGGTGCGGGAAAAGCGCGTTCTGGTTTAATGCATTAGTATTGGGTTTTTTGCTTCCTCGTCCTGTGAATCCCTGGGTGGAAGCTTGGTGGTTGAGGAAGAATGTTTCACTTTGGGCAAATTTCGCTGGGGATCACGGGAAGCTGGCATTCGCCTTGATGCTTCCCTCTTCGGCGATTGATACTGTATTATTTCCTATGCTTCGTAAGTGGGCGCCGTATGGGAGCTGGGAGGCTTGTTCGCGGGGGCGGAATCGAGAAACTTATATTCAGTTCAAAGACGGGGGGCAGTTGTTTTTGTTGACTCCGAACCAGGTTCAGAATCAGCTGGCGGGTGGGACATTTGATGCTGTGATTACGACGGAGAATTTTGAGGAAAGGAAGCTTGGGGAATTGCGTCAGCGCCTGCGCGGTCGCGGATTCATGTTTCACGATATTATGCCGGATTATGATAAAGAGGGAATGCGGCTATCCGCAACGTTGGCGGAGATGAAAGACGAAGAGAAAATAGTCGTAAACTGGAATAAGGATACAGCCTGTAAATTGTGCGGGATCCGTGGATTTAAGGAACATTCAGAGGTGGAGCGGTCGAAAAATGACTGCCCTTCCTATCAGCGCGCCGCGAGGGTAGAGGGACGGGAACTGCATAGCACGGGCAAATGCTTGTCTTCTTTTGATTTGAAAGTTCATGTATTGAGTCGTGATGAGGGGATTGCGATGATCCGCGATCTGGGTGCGACCTTGGGTATGGGCTGCGATCCACATGAGGCCAAACCGAATATGTTAGTGTGGGTGGCTCGCCTGTCCAATGGTGTAGATATCATCGTGGATGAGTATCCCCGCTGGAATCCTGAAGTTAAACCGATTTTGAGCGAAGACTGGAAGGTGCAGGCGCTGCAAGATAATATGATGCCTTTCCATCGAATGCAGAAGGATTGGGTCGACGATCCACAGAAGTTTCTTTGGTTAATCCGTCGCAAGGAATCGGAATTGATCTTGACGCTGTGCGGTGGAACAGGGAAATATCATCTTGAACTCCCAAAAGTCAACCCATGCGTCCTTTTCCGCAATATGGATCCGCATTTGGCCAATACTCCCTCCATCACCGGGAAGGGTAAAACCTATCTGCAGAATTTAAATCGACTGGGGATGCCGCTGGGCATCCGCTTTTCTGGGATTCAGCCCAAAGGTGGGTTGAAGGATCGCTATAATTACCTCAATATGCGACTTTCCGGATTAAATTTTACGGAAGGAGAAAACCCGGATTTGATTCGAAAATCACCCCAATTGTTCATATTGGAACATTGTAAAAATGTGATCCATTGTTTTGCGAACATTTATTACGAACCAGAAATCATCCGGGGCTCCTATACGGGTCAGTTGAGTGACCGTCCTGACCGGGATTTGACCCATTCTATTGATGCAGCAGACTATATTCTTCGTTTCCCCGGATTTCAATATATCCCGACACGGGAGATAGATCCTAAATTTTTCTGCAAAGATTTGCCGGAGCTCGTCGGATTTTCCCATTATGAAAAAAGGGAAGTCCCATTACGGGAGGAAGCATGGCGAATTCTTTGAAATATAGAGATGTTGAGATGGGTAAGCTTTTGGATTATGATCTAAGTTGCAACAAGAGGATGAAATTTTTGGAGCAGGCGCGGCGGGCGTCAAAATTCTTAAATAATGAGATCACCGCACAAGATATGGGAGTTGGCGAGATCGGCGGCGGAGATCCATTCGTGTCTTGGAATTCTATTCGTTCCAATTTGCATCAGATGATTGCTCGTGCCTTCAATCAGCCTGTTGTCCCCCGCGCCATATCCTTCGAAGGGAAGTTCGCGGACGACGATATGTCTTCCATCTGCGCCTGTATTTGGAAATTCGAAGCTTCCTCAAAGCGCGGGCTCTATGGGTTGAACCCGATGCAAGAGATGAAACGTGCGGTGGAGACCGCGTTCTGGAAAGGATGCGGGTACTGGGACGCACGCATCGATGAGTTCTTAGGAGATGAGCGATTCCCCTTCGGTCTTCCAGTTTATACCTGTATTGAACCGGAGAGCGTGATCCTAGACGGCGAGGCTTATGCCTTTCCCTTCATCCGTCGCCTGACGATTCGCCGTCTTCTTCCCGCTGAAATCGTATCGGGGATGTTCGGAATCGGGCGGGAACACCAGGATGTCCTGCGGAGATTCCCCGCTTCGGAGGGGATCGAAAATATCACGATGGGTTCAACTTCCACGCCGGCGGAACCCTGCGAATTGATGGAAACGCAGTATATGCGGACGACCGTGGAACGACTGATCCTGCTGGAGCCTTCCGTGCGGGAAGAATTGGGGCTCCCGGATGGCGCCAAAGCTCTATGGGAGAACGATCTAAAAGCACTTGTAAGAACGTTGAAGACGCGACCGGAATACGAATATTTGCGCTATGAAGAATTGACGAAAAATTTAAAGAAAATGACGAAGCAGCGTGCCTCCTGGTTCTCATTTTTTCATTCGAATAAAAAAGTGTTACATGAAGGGGAGTATGAACTGGGCTCAGCACCGACACTGGTGCAAATCTCCTTTTTTACCTGCGACGGAAACCCCTATTCTTTCGGCGTCCCATACTATCTATTCGAGCCGGTGCGCCTGCAGATGATCTTGGAAACGCAGAAGGCGAGACTGGCAACTCGATTGATGCGCAGAGGTGCCATCTACGCAGGAAAGGCTTCCCCGGAATTTAAGAAGAGATACGAAGAGCACCGCATCGGTCAACTGCTGGAACTGGGGCTGGAAGACCTGCCGGAAGGCAGATCTCTGCAGGATGTGATCCTCTTCGAAGATGTGGCCCCATTCTGGATGCCGCTCCTGCAATATTCACAACAAATCGAGCGGGATATTTCAAGAATGTTCTATAATCATCCATCCGGGCATGGAGAAGCACCCTATGCGCAGGCTTCCGGGACAGCGATCGAGAGATTGCAACTGGGTGAAGCTTCTATGTATTCTCCTTTCCGCGAGCGGATCAATCGGTTCTTGACGGAATGCTTCGATCGAATGCTGCATTTAGCGGTGTCCTGCATCCCTATCGATATCCTGGAGACGATAGCGGGTGAAAATGACGAGCGCAGAAAAGATCTTATTCGCACTGGGAATTTTTATCAGCGAGTGGAGAAATTGAACGCCAGCGTAGAGCTGGATATGGAAACAGATATGGAAAAGGCAGAACGCAGGCGCGATGTGGCTGCTTTGATGATGAGGACGGGGACGTTCACTCCCCGGTTGCTGTCCGCATCCGGTATTACGGATGAACCCTATGCGCTGGCGCAAGAGATCGTTCAAAACCAGGAAGCACTGCGCATCGGTACGATGATCTTAGAGGATCCGAATTTGCGCGCAGCGGTTCTGCCAAAATTAATGGAATATCAAAAACAAAAAGATATTATCCTGACCTAACGCGGCAGGCGGTCAATCTCACCTCGAAAAAAGGGGAGACACCGGACGCGGAACGTGCAGGAAAGGAGAAGGGAAGATGCCGTCTAAATTGCAAGAGGAATCGGTGCCCAACCCGATGACCGAGATGACCAACGAAGAAGAGCTGAAATCCACCGATAGGGAATCACACACTGCGGAGGATGAAAAGATCTCCGTATCAAAGCTGGAATACGAGATGCTCAAAAAGCAGGTGCAGGATTTGTCCGCCATGAAATCGCAGCAGGATGAGGTGACGAAGCTCCTAACAGCGAAAGCGAAGGAACTGGAAGAAGCCCAAAGTCTGTATCAGGCTTCTAAGCTGATTGGGATGGATCCGCAAGAGATCATCCGCCTGGCTTCGCTGCGTCGGCGACAGCAGGAAGAGGAGGCCGGAATCAAACTCCCGGAACTCCCAGAATACGAAGGGGAGGATCAGGTCGCCCCCTTCCTCAAGCCGATCCGAGAAGCGAATAAGGCGCTGGAAACCCATCTGAACGAGCTCACTAAGAGTATCCGACAGATGAATGAGCGATTTGGCGAAACCCTGTATCTGATGAAGTTGCACCAGGACGACAACGTCCAGACCCGCTTTATGATCAAACACGGTCTTAAGGAAGGGGATATGGCGAGGATCGTTGGGTATGCTCAGGCGAATAATCTGGGGGAATACGTCCGAACACAACGCGGGATGGAGTTCATGCCTACATTAGAAGGATTGGAAAAAGCCAAAAAGATGCTCCAATACGAACAGATGGATGAACGATTCCGCAGTGGGAAAATGGACGAGATAACGGATACATTGAATCGCTTATTGAGCAACTACAATTTAGAATTCAATGGGCATAAAGTTCTTCCCCGAACTCCTAATCCGCAAGGCGGAGGGAAAGAAGCGAACTTCGATCCTTCCCTCTTTAAAAAACTAATGGAACAAGGACATCGGATGAATTCCGATGAAATCCAGAAATTACTGAAGTTCTAAAGTAGGATTTTGATCCTGATAGGAGTAAGGAGAAAAAAATGTCTGAACTTGCACCGCGCTACAATAATGAAGCGCTTCTGGCACATCTAAGCACCGTGCAGGCAAACCAGCGGAAGTTGATCTATTCCGCTTTGGAATTCAGAGAGACAGAAGATAAAAACTTCTTTACATTTCTCGAAGGCGAGCCTGCAGGGATGGATGATGGGGAGATAGCACAGCCCCCGATTGTGCAGGTCCTGGATCTGCAAAAGTCCAGCGGATCTACTGTGCGCATCAGCCGCACGTACCTGAATAAAGATACTCCTTATATGGCGTTCAATATCTCCGATTCGTATCGGTCGGTAGATACACATGGCAAAGAGATGCTTATCAAGAGCGCCTATTTGGATCTAGTGCTAAAAGCCTGGGGCCATTCCATCGTCAGCGATCAGATGGAGTTCCAGGTTTCTAATCTGATCAGCGAAATCAAACTTGTGCAGCAGTTAGGGGTTTGGGCGCGATATGTCACACAGCTGCAAATGATCCGGACTCTGTTGGGGAAAGATGTATATGTCAAGACAGAGGATGGTACGAACTATGCTATGGAGTCTGGGCAGTATGGGCGCGTTCAGCTATGCGCAAACTACAGACCGAACGTGTCCGCGTTGACTACTGACGACAAACCCCTGCTGCAATACTTCGAAGATGCCGCACAGCAGCTCTACACTGGTAAACCCTATTCCGGGGTGACTGGGCATAAGGCCGTTCCGGCGCGTTGTCTGGGGCGTAGCTATCGTTCAGTTGTGTTGATGCACGAATGCGCCTTCAATTCGTTGAAGAAAAATGATCCAAAATACTTCGCGGTATTGAAGGACGCAGATGTGCGCGGCGAGGATAACCGCCTCTTCCGAGGCGTAGATGCGCTGATCGGATCCGGAGGGCGGATATTCGAGTGGGATGGACACCTGCTGATTATCCTGCGCGGCGAAATCGCAGATCAAATGCTTTTCAACGCCGGAGATAGCATCACAGATCAGAACGGAGTCCTACGGGAAGCCGCCGTAGACGGAGCGACCTGTATACTGCTGACGGGAATGGCGGCGGCGCGCGCCGTAGGCGGGTCAACGGAGACTTTCCTGTCTACGCAATTCGGTGATCAGCGCTGGGATGGATGGTTCAGCCGAGTCACGATCCACAAAATCATGACTTCGGCGCCCCTGCTCTTCCCGCTTACACCTGGCGATCTGGCTTCTGCACAAGGGGCGGATTTGAGAGAGATGGGCAGAGCCCTGATTCACGTTGCCTGTCCACACACTGTAACTTTGGCAGGTTAGGAGAATGAAAATGAAAGCAAAATGGATTATTTTCTGTTTGCTCGTAGGGCTGTTTGCTCTAAAAGCACTGGGCGGAGACGGACTTTACTGGACGAAGACATATCCGAACGTCGTGAAAGATGTGTCAGATTCCACGAGTAAAGCGGAGCTGTCGCTGTTCTACACTACCCCAGATACGAATACCGGATCCTCCGACCTGTACAGTAACTTTTTCAAAGCGCGTACCATCATCGGAAATCGAGGCTATACTCAAGATCTCCCCAGCGAGATGATCATGGCGTACCCTTCACAACTGATCTTCCGCGCTGCGGTCTATTCGAGTGCAGCAGCCACGGATTCCGTGATGATGATCCTGAAAGGCAGATACGGAGGAGCCGATGTCAATCTGGATACATGTCTGCTCTTACGCACCGGAGCGGTAGGGTCTTACATGCTTCCTACGGCGAAAACTCCGATCGTACTGAAGTTCGATTCACCGTTGGGTCAGATGGGAGCGTTCGTAGATTCTCTGAGATTCGTTTGGGATCATCGGGGGTCGTTCACTTCCATCCTTTACAACAGCAGCGTGGAACTGATTTACGATCCGTAACCGGCGCAGCGGCGGGCGGAGGCGTCCGGTCGCCTCCCCCCCGCCGGCGCTTCCTTATACTGAGGAAAATATGCGAAGAATGAGATTCTTGGGGCAGGTGGAATATGAAATCCACCGTGAGCCCACAGACCAACACCGCAGATTTGAAGAGTTGAGGGCGCTTGTGCGCGAGCCGCTGGATATTTTTAAACTCACCCCCGCGGATCAGCATTTTCTGCGCAACTTCTTTTCCGATCCACCGAAGCAGCGCATCACTCGTCAAGCGAAGCTCGATCCAGAACGAGATGGAATGCCGTTCCGTATCTTTCCGAAGGCAGAAAACGGTCAATACATCACCTATCGGACGCGGGGCAATATCTGTTTCTCCCCGATAGGTGGGACGAATCCATACGGCGATCCAGAGTATATCTGCTCCACGGTTGACGATGAATATGCTCCCGTGTTGCTGGAGGATCGTTCCCCATGCGGGCAGTATCCCATTTTCGAGCTGGCGGAAGATGAACCCCGGCGCATACGTAAGAAGAAGGATGGGTAATGACGACGGCTGAATGGGTGTCAGGGGTGAAAGACCTCCTGGCCAAGGGGGGGAATTACGGCCTCAGCGATGCCTTAATCCGCTCTTACCTGAATCGCGCAAAACGGGAAGTGGAGCAGAGGACTCTATGTACCTTTCATCCGGATGTAGGTATTTTAATAGCCTCGGGTGTAAGAAGCTATGATCTGACTGACGAGACAAAAATCAGCAAAACATCCGGCTGCTCAGTGCGCAAGATTCTGCGGATGTGGATGCGATTCCCAGGATGTGATCTTCACCACTCAGACGTCGCCGCGCTTTCCTGGCTGCGTGGATTAGGCTCTGTATCGGGAACGCCGCGCTATTATGTCCAGAGCTGGAGGCGAGATTTGGGCTCCGGGACGCAAGAGGGAATTCTCCTGGAGTTATACCCAGCCCCAGATCAGTCTGCGTCGGATTTGGATTCTTCCCCGCTGCGCTGCGATATTGTAGAGGATACACCTAATATCTCCTTAACTCAAGATCCGCTGACCCCAGGGCGCGTGGATGATCTGATCCTGTTGAATGCCTGTAAATTGATCTGTCAATCTTTCGGTGATGCGAGAATGGCGCTTTTTGAAAGGCAATTTCGCTCAGAACTGGAGATACAGCGTCAATATTACAATGATATCTCTTCTGGAGATTCGATAACTGGCATAGCAAAATAGAGGCGGAGGTGGGGCGGAGCTATAACGTCCGCATAAGCCGTTTTGATCGCGGTATGCAGCCGGATTTCGACGCTGCAGATGTGCCGCGGGATTCCCGCGGGGGACACGTCGGCTTTCAGGATGGGAATAATCTCGACTGGAACCGCCGCTACGGCACCCTAAGAAAGGCGCGTCGCATTGCCCCATTCACCTTTGATAACGCCTGGACCGGAGCGTATGATGTGATTTCTGCTGGGCGACTCTGCTATACGAAGGTGTGGGAAGACGGTATTCGCGTAGACCGCAAAATGGAGCTGGTCGTCCTGCAGGTACGCGGCGTTCATGGTTTTAACTGGGTAGAACTGGAGCGGGAAATCGGATCTTCTGCTTGGACGCTGCGAGATGATTCTGGTTCCTCTTTTTATACAGATTTCAATGTTGGCTCCTCCTCCGTCTGGTCACCATTCGGCTCGACGCGCGTCGGAAAAATTCGCTGGCTGGAAAAAGACGGCGTTTTGCGAGGTGCGGCAGGCGCCTATATCGATCAAAACCCATCATCTCCCCGCTTCTGGACTTCCGATTCCCACCCCGTCTGGTTCGGTTATGTGAACCGCCTCCCAATAGAAGACGATAACCCTAAAAATGTGCTCGGCTATTTCCAGAATTATAACTTCGCGGACGCAAATTACGGCAAATGCCGCGACGGAACCGCACTCCTCTGGCGAGGGCGCGCCCTGCCGGATTATAAGCCCACGATGACGCTCGTGCCCGATCCCAACGGAAACTCCGTCTGGGAAACGCACGATAACCTGGGATACCGCACAACCGCCCGAATCCTGTACGCCATCGTCAACGAATACGATGAACATCAGGTGGATGCCCTGCGGGTGGAACCTTACTCCGGCTTCAGCTCCTACACGACGGAAAATAGACACACCTGGACGCATAAATTCAAGCTGGTCGTATCCGGAACCCCTACGGGAAGTCTGCAATACCAAATCCCAGAACGCCTGTCCGCCTTTCATATCTTCAAAAGCATGGTGGATCTGGGCAAGAGCGATCCCGCCCAAGGAGCTTACTATTACAATAAAAATGTGGATTACCCACCCTATCAAAGTCTGTGCCGAGTGGATATCCAGCACGGAGTGGAAGGGGTCTTTTCAGGACTGGGAAAATACTACGACGGAGAGAATCGAATCGTATTTGGGATCGCAACGGATGAAAATTCCTTCCCCAACATAGATGACAACTTCTGGAAAGATCTGTTCGTGCGAATCGCCGTGTCGAGCGAAAGGATGGAGGAATATCCCATCACCGCCAGCCGCCGCCTGGAGGCTCAAGGATGGAATATGCAGATTTTCTTCACGCCGAGCCAGAATACGCAATTAATCAGCGGGCAGTTCTATTCCTTCACCATCAATTCCCGCTGGTTCGAACAAGATGGAAATGTCCAAATCGCCATCATAGACAACGGTGTCTTCGGGGACGTTGCACCACCCTGGCTCGTGCCCGGTCTCTCCTTAA
>CAZUTK010000088.1:0-9367 GCA_964623265.1 uncultured bacterium
TCATTCCTCGGGATTCGACGAACTTGCTGCAGAAATGGTATGGGATCACGTTCCAGCAAGGCAGCAGTTCCGCTTCCTACATCCGCGACAGCCGCTTCGTCGCCGCATCCACGTTGATGAACACGGAGCCCTTCGGCGGCACGATCACGTTGATGAGCGTCTCGCCGGAGGTCACCGGCAACATTTTCGAACGCAGCGAATACACCGCGATCAGCTGCCTGAACGGATCCCAGCCGGAGATCGGTTACAATCTCATAGACGGATTCGGTCCGGAAGGGATCAATTGCTTCAACAATTCCCGCCCCAACATCCATCATAATGTGATCCGCAACGGAAACGGATACGGGATTTTCTGCGATCTGACTTCGGCGCCGGTCGTCGAATCGAACTTGATCTATAAAGCGGGGCTCTACGGGGTCAAATGTTCCACCCAATCCAATCCTCGGATTGAGTTTACCACGATCACGCAGTGCGGCTATGGGGGGATCCACTGCGTCGGACAATCCAATCCGACCATACGAAACAGCATCATTGCCTACAATTACACCTCGAATGCGATGTATTCGCATGGAACCGGAATCCTGGCGGCGAATTCGTCTTTCCCTGCGATTACGTACAATGACGTAGTGCAGCCGGAAGGCGCCGGATTTGAGTTGTACAGCGGCATGACGCCGGACAGCACGAACATCAGCGCGGATCCTCTGTTTGTGGATGCCGCTGGAGAGAATTTCCATCTGCAGTCCGGGTCTCCTGCGAAGACGGCGTCGAACACCGGCGGGGAAATCGGGGCGTACGGCAAAGATTCCAACTGGTAGTTCTTAAATGAAGAATCGTGAGCAGATACAGCGGGCTTGCAAGAGAGCCGGCGGATCATCGGGGAGTGGCTTCATCCCATCCAGCGGAGGTTGGTCATTATGCTACACAAGCGAATTTTCCTGGGACTCATAGTCGGTCTGGTCACCTTCAGCGGTCTCGTTGAAGGGCGGGATAACCGCTCGATTGTGGAAAAATACCAACCGCCGTCCACGGCGATCGCCAACATCGCTCGTTACAACCGGGTGCACCGCAAGGGCAACATCTGGATGAACATCACCAACTGGGGCTTCTTCGGGAATCTGGGGCCCGGGGATCCGGACGCCATGGAGGATCCGGAGTATCCTGGGACTTGGGCGCCGCAGTGCGAGTATCCCGGCAATTCGGATGTGCAGTATCTTTTCATGGGCGCAGTCTGGGTCGGGGCGCTGGTGCAAGAGGGGGGGTTCGAGTTTCCGCGGGTCACGGTGGGATCGGAAGGCTGGACGGGACCGGGCAACAACAATTACGAATTTGAGCCAGGGGAAGTGGGCGGTCTGCCCAAAGAAGATCACGGCATTCTGGAGCGCAGCACCATTCCCAATTCGTACAATCGTCTGGGCGAATACGTTTACAGCCCGGATGCCATCGCGGAGCAGGATTTCGTCGCGGTGTACACCGACACTTTGAAGGAGAATTTCTGGACGGGTCGGGATATCGTGGACGGACCCCACTTTCCGCTGGGTATCCGAGTCAAGCAGAGTTCTTATTCTTGGTCCTACAACTACGCGCAGGATTTCATCCTGATTGACTACGAATTCGAGAATATCGCTTCAAATTTTCTCAAGAACCTGTATATCGCTCTCTATGTAGATGCCGATGTCGGCTGGCGGGGCGAGAACATCTGGCATGAAGACGACATTTGCGGATTCCAGCAGTGGTATTACTTTATGCGCCGGCAGCCGGACGGGACGCTGGTGCCCGACTCGCTGATCATCAACACGGCGTATATCGCCGACAATGACGGACGTCCGGAGGATGTGAGTTCCGGCACGGAATTCACCTGTCCTGGAGTCACCGGGGTCCGAGTGGTGCGTGCCCCCAACCCGAGACTGCGCACGTCGTTCAACTGGTGGATCTCCAACGGCGATCCCACGATTGATTTCGGACCTTCCTGGCAGGACGACGGATCGGAGGGGAACTGGACGGCGATCTACGGGACGCCCAACGGCGACGCCCGCAAGTATTTCGTGATGTCCAATGGTGAATTCGACTACGATCAGGTCTATGTGGCGGATCAGGACTACATTCAGTCTCATCCGCAGATCATTTACGAATGGATTGACGGGGTGCCGTACGAGGTCGAGAGGCACGACTGGAAGCTGGAGAGTCTGACATACGCGCCTACCTTAGCGAATGGGTATGATACCCGATATCTCCTGTCCTGGGGACCACTGGGCATCTACGATCACACGGATCCGTCCGGCAACGATATTTACCGCCTGAATCCGGGTGAGAAGTTCAATATGACCATCGGTTATGTCGCCGGTGCCAATTTCCACACGAAGGAGAATCCGCAGGGCGATGTAGGCGGGAATAATCCGGTGGATCCCACGAAATTCAATTTCGCCAACCTGCGTTACAACGCCGCCTGGGCGGCGAAGGTGTACGATAATGAGATGGTGGACACGAACGGCGACGGCTGGTACGGCGAAGATGTGGGCACGGACTGGCTGTATGCGGCGAATATCGGGGATTCCGTCATCTACTTCGGTCAATTTTACGGAATTTATCAAGGGCCGGACCCCGACGGCAGCGAGAGAAACGGCAAACTGGACACGGGACCTTTAGGATCGGAAGATTTGATTCCGAGGCCCGAATTCGTTTACGATGCGCGCTACGGCGAGTTGAATCTCGGTTATACACGCGGCAACGGGCTACTGGATCCGGGGGACGGCATTCCGGACTTCAAGGGTCCGCCGCCGCCGCCGATTCCGATACTCACCTACGAAACCGGCGTGGATTACATTCAGCTTCGCTGGCTGAACAACGCGGAAGATCCGGATTACTACGATCCCTTCTCTCAGGTGCAGGATTTCGAAGGGTATCGCATCTACGTCTCTAACACCGGTCTGGAATACGATTATCAGCTTCTGGCGGAATTCGACAAGGTGGATTTCGCTTACTACAGTCTGGACGACTCGCTGGCCACGTATCCGGACAATCTGACGAACATGCCGCCGGATTCGCTGTTTTCCAACGGATTCACCTACTACCGCAAACCCGTCAACACCAACACGGGTCTGGAAGCCATCCGGGAGACGGATTCGACCTATACGTACCGCATCTTGAACGCGCATCCGCTATTCCCGCGGTATTATTCGGTGACCGCCTTCGACTACGGCGATCCCAAGTCCGGCACGGAGCCTCTGGAAACGGCTCGCAATGCCAATCGCATCTACGTGGCGCCGTCCGGCAGCCCGAGCAACAAGGTGACCGTAGTTCCCAATCCGTATCGGGCATATCAAGATTATACCAAGGCGTATGTGGTGACCGGTCCGGGCTCGAGTCTTTCCTGGGAAAACCAAGACGACGGGACTCCGGAATTCTTCCCGCAGACCGACCGTCGCATCGAATTTATCAATCTCCCCCCACGATGCCTGATCCGCATCTACACCGTCGCCGGTGATCTGGTGCAGATCATCCCGCACAGCAACGAAACCCCCTTCAATAATCTGGGCGATCGGAATACGAAATGGGTGAGCGATTATTCGGAGAGCTGGGATCTGAACAGCCGCAACGGTCAGCAGGTCGTTTCGGGGATATACCTGTTCAGCGTCGAGGATATGACGCCGGAGAACAAGGGGAAGATTGAAGTAGGCAAGTTCGTCATCATCCGATAATTCGAGAGCGGCAAACGCCATCCCCTTTCGGATGGAAGACCTTTGAAAGAACCTCTGGAGCAATCTATGATCAAGTTTACCCGCCTCATCTCACAGTATGGCTTTTTCCTGCTGTGCTGCGGTTTGTTGATCGCGATCTTTTTGTCGGCTGGATCTGCTTCGGCTCAAGTCCCCGAGGAAACGATCATCCCTGCGGGCGATGTGTACGGCGTATGGACGCAAGCCGGGTCGCCTTATCAGGTGGAGGGCGCCATTCGCGTTCCGGAGGATTCCGTCCTGACGATCGAACCGGGCGTGACGGTGATCTTCACGGGCAATTACCCCATGGTGGTGGAAGGGCGGCTGAATGCGGTCGGAACGAGCGCGGATTCGATCATTTTTACGGCGTCCAGTTCGCTGGTCGGTTGGGGTGGCTTGCGCTGCATTAACGCTCATGTGCTCACCCGCATCGAGTATTGCCGATTCGAATTGGGGTTGGCGCAGGGATCGTTCCCGAACAACTGCGGCGGCGCTCTTTACATTTACGGCAGCATTCAGGCAGTGAATCATTGTTCGTTCATCAACAATCGTGCCGACTACAACGGCGGTGCGGTTTATATGTGGGGCGCGGCGCCGGAGTTCTCTTATAATCTCTTCACTAAGAATATCGCACAGAACGGCCAAGGCCACGCCATTTACATGGGGCAGTATTCCGGGCTGGTGCTCAATCATCTGACCATCGCCGGGAACGGATCCGGCAGCGGGCACAGCCTGTACGTCGCCACGAGTTTCAACCTCGTGATGAGGAACTCCATTCTGTGGGATACCTACCGTTTCAGCTTTGTGAACGGCGATCTGGATTACAACGATTTCAAGGGCATCACCAGCACATCCGACTCGCTGACGGCATTCGGCGATTTTAATTTCAGCCATGATCCCTATTTCAAAGATTTGAGCGGCGGGGATCTGCGCTTGAATTTGTACAGTCCAGCGATTGACGCCGCTGAGCCTTTTTCGCCGTATTCCAATGAACCGGCTCCCAACGGGGGGCGGGCGAATTTGGGCGCTTACGGCAACAGCAGTCTGGCGGGCGCCACCGTGCCTCTATTGTCCTTTGTCGCCGATACGGTGAAGCTGCAGCTGGATCCTGTGAATTTCGGGTCGCAAAAGGTCAATGTATCCGGATCCAAGACGGTCACACTGCACAATGTCGGACGTGACATCTTAAAGATCTACGGAGCAAATCTCTCCAGCGATCTTTTTGTGAGCAATTATGCGAGTCTGGTGAATCCCGACAGCGGTTTCATCATGATCCGAACGGACAGCTCGCTGGTGCTGACTCTGACCTTCACGCCGAATCAAGTGCAGACTGTAAACGCCACGCTTTCCTTTACGGATAATGACAATAGCTCTGATCCGGTCGTAAATCTCACCGGCACCGGCATCAATCCATATCTTGTTCTAAGTAACACCGAATTCGACTTCGACCGCACTGCGGTGGGGGATACGTTGATGCTCCCGCTCACGATTTCCAATACCGGCCTGAACGTGACGGGAGATTTGGTCGTCCAGAATACGGGTTACACGAACAGCTTCCGAATCGTTAAGCCGGACGGCGTGACGCGCGTGACGAACCAGGCGATTCCGGCGGACAGCTCGGTAACGGATTTTGTGCTGTTTTATCCGCAGGATAAGATCGAGTATGAAGATTCTCTGCTGATCACCAGCAATGCGGGGAATCAATACATTTATGTATCTGGTTCGGGATCGCAGCCGGTCCGTCATTCCAGCCCGGATACACTCGATTACGGCGTCGTCTCCCTGGGACAATCGAAGACGGAGAACCTCAAGATTTGGAACACCGGCGACGTGGATTTGATCATCACAGAGGTGGTCTTAAGCGATGAGGTGAACTTCACGGCGCAATTCGATACGGCGCAGTCCCACATCACTCCGAACGACACTCTGACGCTGCCAGTGATCTTTCATCCGACGGTGAGCGGGCCGCAGATTGACACCCTGCGGATTTCGACGAACGTGTTCAGCGGATCCACCGGATTTGTGTCCTTCAACGTCTATCTGTTTGCCACGGGGACCAGCCAGACGAACTGGCGGATCGGCGCGGTGAGCGGGAATTGGACGGCGGGTAATTCGCCTTATTATATTGTAGGCGATGTGCAGGTGGCGGCGGGTCAGACTTTGACCATCGAATCTGGGGTGCAGGTGTTGTTCGAAGGGGATTTTCTCTTCACCGTCAATGGGACTCTGCAGGCGGAAGGCTCCGTGCCGCATGCGATCGTGTTCAACACCATCAATCCGAGCTATCACTGGTCGGGAATCAGCTTCCAGTCCGGATCGTCCGCTTCCGTGCTGCGCAATTGCGATTTTATCAATGCATCCGACAGTCTGGGCGGCGCGATGCGGATTTCTTCCGCGGCGGTCACCATAGACAGCTGCGATTTCTTCGAGAACAGCGCCACGAGGGGCGGTGGACTGGCGATCCTGTCCTACGCGGATCCGGTGGTTACGAATTGCAATTTCTACGATAATACCGCGGTGTACGGAGGCGCGATCTATGCGGATTGGAACACCAAGCCGCATATTTCCAATTGCAGTCTGCATGATAATACCGCCACGAATGCAGGTGGGTCGGCGGGGGATGGCGGCGGCGCCTATTTCGCCGGATCCAACGGAGAACTGCATCATTGCAGGATCTGGGGCAATACCGCGGCGAAGCGCGGAGGAGGCATCTTCCTCAGCAGCAATGCTTCGACGATTCTCTATGCCAATGAGATTTACGGGAACAGTGCGCAGATGGGCGGCGGATTGGCGGCAAACTGGTATGTGAAGTCGTATATCCACGATGAGAGGATCTATCAGAATACCGCGAGCGTCAGCGGCGGCGGCGTATATCTGCAGGACGGCAGCGCCCCCTTGATGCTGCGGACGCTGATCGCCGAGAACATCGCTCCGACGGCTCAGGCGATGCATTCGCGCGCATCCACGCCCATGATCAACTACTGCACGATGGTGGGCGCGGGCGGAACCGAAGAAGGTTGGCTGTTGAAATCCGATGTCGGGGACGCCGCTGCCATCAGCAATTCCATCTTCTGGGCGACGGCCGGTGCGGACAGCACGTCCGGTGCGGTGTACAAGAATTCGTCCCAGATGGTCATCACCTACAGCGACATCATCGGGGATGGGACGTATCCCGGTTTGGGTAATCAGAACGAAGATCCGCAATTCACCGGCATCGGTTCCATACTGGAAAAATATACTCTGTCGCAAGGCTCGGGCGCGCTGCATTGGTCGGAAAACGGAGGGGAGATCGGCGCGTACGGCGGAAGCACCACGTTAGCCTGGGACTTGACCTTGGCGATGCTGCAGAATCCGGTGCAGTTGAACTCGTTGGGTTTCTTCGTGACGACGACAGTCCCCTTGCTATCGCCGCCGTATCTTTACCTGGAGCAGGATTATCCGGACACGGTGCAGTATTCCCCCGCGGACAGCGCCTTTATGGTGCAGATTTCGCCGCTGATCTACTTCCTGCCGCTGGAGATCAGCCGACTCGATTATCCCAGCCGGGCGACGATCAGGTTGATCAACATTCTCGAACAGGACAGCTCTTTGGTGACCCAGTTCAACGCCGCCCGTCTTTACGGAACGGGTTCGACGATCGGACTGGGGGGAACGGTGACGGCTTCGGCGCGCGGCGGTGACGGACTCGATATTTGGTGCATTATGGAGGAGCAGTACAGCAGCGCCAAACCCGTGGATGCCGAATTGACGGCCGTTGGTTCGGCATATCAGATATCCGCCACCGGTGAGTTCCGGGATGGGCGCATAGAGTTCGGTTTATCGCCGGAACTGCTGAACGGTCGTTCCGAGCAGAATTGCGCGGTCTCTATGTGGAATGGAAGCGCTTGGGAGATCTTGCCTTCATATCTATCAAGCGGCGGTACCGCCATCTGGGCGCCGATTGAAAGAGGCGGGAGCTATCGTCTGGTATGGGGTGCGGCATCGCACGCCGTTCAGCTGCCCACGACGCTGGAACTCGGGCAGAATTATCCCAATCCGTTCAATCCGGAAACGGTCATCGGATTCGCGATGCCGGATGCCGGCGATGTGCGGCTGGAGGTATACGACCTATTAGGGCGCAAGGTGGACACTCTGCTGGAGGGATCAATGAATCCCGGTGCGCATCAAGTGCGCTGGGATGGGCTGAATCAACAGGGTGCACCGGTCGCGAGCGGGATTTATCTCTACCGTCTGCAGGTCGGCTCACAGCAGCTACAAAAGAAAATGGTTCTCCTGCGTTAATAATCGCCAAGGGATTCTTCCATGCAGAACTACGTGAAAATTCCTCTAATCTGCGCGGTCGTCAGCCTGTTGCTGCTGGCGGGATGCGAGAGCGACAAAGGCACCGAGTCTAAGGCGCCCAGCGATGCTCAGGGTTATATCAACCAGGGCTGGTCGCATTACGCATCAGGGCTCTACACCGAAGCGTATCAATCCTTTCAGACCGGCGCTGAAATGGCGGAGGATAGCTACCTCGACGCCTATCAGGATTCCGTAGCCGCCGCGAACGCAGGGGATTCGAGCGCTGTTGCAGAGGCTTCGGCGCGCATGAGCTATAACCTGAGTCTGATTGTCAAGGCAGCTTCCGGGGTGGGTTGGACCACCATCAAGGATATCGAGCCGGCATCCGGCACGCTGGCGTTCGAGAACGCTCTCGGACTGGATCCGAACAACGCGGAAGCGCTGGCGGGCTACGCGATTCTCCTGCACACGATCGAAGAGTGGCAGCAATCCAACAGCCGGGTGGCGGCGACGTTGGCGCAGGATCCCACCTGGGATTTCGAGCATGATAATCAGACGAATTATCTGGATCTGCGCTTGCTGCGGGCGCAGAATTACTTCGTCCTGACCGACTATCAGGCGAGCCTGGATGAAGCTCTGGCATTGAACGCGATCGTGAACTATGATTCCAGTTTAGGTCCGGAGGACTTTAATCTGGCGACGATAGAAGGAAGATCGGCGTTGATCGAATTGATCGAGGCGTTGGATAAAATCATCTGATTTCTAAGGACTCACCGGTCTGCGGGAGTAAAACATGCGAAAAGAGCGCATCATACTGCTGGTTTTTCTGCTGGCATTGCCCGGCATGGTCTGGGGTCAGGCGAAGGTAGGAACGGCAGGGGTTCAGTTTCTGAAGGTGGGCGTGAGCGCCCGGGCGATGGGTATGGCGGAGGCGTTCATCGGCGTTTCGGATGACGCGGCGGCGTTGTATTACAATCCCGGCGGGATGCTGCAGTTGAAAAAGCCGGATCACGTATTCACGCACATCATCTACCCTGCCGGCGTGCAGTTCGAATACATCGGCACCGCCTGGCCTGTCCCGAAGATGAACGCCGCAGTGGGCGCCTTTATCACCTTCCTGCACACCGATGAGATGGAGGAGACGACTCCGGAAATGCCTCTGGGGACGGGGAGAACGTTCACGGCATCCGATCTGGCGGCGGGAGTCTCCTATGCTCAGCGATTGACCAATAAGTTCTCCGTGGGGGGCAATGTCAAATTCATCGAAGAACGCCTGGCGGACAAGAAAGCGCTCGGAGTGGGATTTGATGTAGGCACCTTCTATGAGACGGGGTGGAAATCCATCGTCATCGCCATGGCGATCACGAATTTCG
>CAZUTK010000089.1:0-9314 GCA_964623265.1 uncultured bacterium
ATGGCCGGCGGACGACCTATTGATGCTGGAATATCACGATGTGGAATGGGGCGTGCCGGTTCACGATGATCGGCTGCTGCTGGAAAGCATCATTCTCGACGGCTTTCAGGCGGGTTTGAGCTGGAAGACCATTCTGCATAAACGCGCGAATTTCCGACGCGCGTTTCGCAATTTCGATCCGGTGGCTGTCGCGGCAATGGGGGAAAAGGATATTCATCGGTTGTTGCAGAACGCCGGCATCATTCGCAACCGCCTGAAGATCGAAGCCGCCATCCAGAATGCGCGGCGTTTTCTTGAGATACAGGAAGAATTCGGCTCTTTTAATGCGTATCTCTGGCGATTCGTCGGAGGCAAACCGATCATCCATCAATGGCGCGAATTGCAACAGATTCCAGTTACAACGCCCGAATCTGATCGTTTAAGCGCGGATTTAAAACAGCGCGGATTCAAGTTCGTCGGCTCCACAATTTGTTATGCCTTTATGCAAGCCATCGGCATGGTCAACGACCATCTGGTCACTTGCTTTCGGTACGAAGAGATCAACAGGTTGGCGCAGTGATCGGCGAATATCCGAGCGGCGGTGCTCATTGTTCGGTACGTCGGCAAAGAGGATGATATGAACCGTCCGTCCTGGGACGACTATTTCATGCAGATCGCTCACTTGGTGGCGTCGCGCGCCACCTGCTTGCGGCGCAAGGTCGGTGCCATCCTCGTGCGGGATAAGCGCATCCTCTCCACGGGGTATAATGGCCCCCCGGCGGGACTCCCTCACTGTGATGAATTAGGCGGGTGCCTCAGGACGAAATTGCAGGTGCCTTCCGGCGAACGACATGAGATCTCCCGAGCCGTTCATGCCGAACAGAACGCCATCATCCAAGCAGCGGTGCACGGTTTTTCCATTCGAGGCGCCACGCTTTACGCGACCAACCAACCCTGTTCGCTTTGCACCAAAATGCTCGTCAACGCCGGCATAAGGGAATTTGTAGTCTCCGACGGGTATCCGGATGAATTGGCGAAGGAAATTATGCAGCAGGCGGGCGTGGTCGTACGATTGATTCCATATCCATCCTCCGGAGGGGAGGAAAAATGAGGTGCCCGCAATGCGATAAGCTGGGCGCCCGCGTCCTGGACAGCCGGCCGCTGCGGCAGGGGAAGGCGATCCGGCGACGCCGCGAGTGCGAACATTGCGGCTTTCGATACACCACCTATGAACAGATCGAGAATCGGCTGCCTGTGGTGGTCAAGCATGACGGTAGACGGGAAGCATTCGACCGGCGCAAGCTGCTGACAGGCCTTGAACAGGCGTGCACGAAACTTCCGATCCCCCGGGCACGACTCGAAGAAATATGCGACGAGATCGAAGATGCGATCTCGGATTTGGGAGTGGATGAAGTGACCAGCCGGCAGATTGGGGAGAGCGTCATGGATCGCCTGCGCCGATTGCATCCGGTCGCTTACGTCCGCTTCGCCAGTGTGTATCGCCGCTTCGAGGATGCCGGGCAATTTCGCGATGAAGTGGATCGTCTATCGCCCAGATAAGGAACGCGATAAAGAACAAAAAGAGCGACGCAGGACGCCGCTCTTTTTATTGGAAATTGAATGCATTTAATTCATCCGCCAATTCTGCGCGATGAATTCCCACTCCTTGATGATCTCGGGCTTCTCGTCCTTGATTTTCAGGATGCGTTCAGGCAAGAACTTCTTCGGAGCGATCAGCTGGATGACGTATTCATCGAACCAGTTATCGTACATCGTGAAGAAGCCGCCGCTGCCGGCATCCGTACCCCAACTGTTCTCGACCTTCCATTTCAGCGGTTTGTCATTCACCAGATCCACACCGCAGAGCACCATCGCGTGATTGGTGGCTTCGGTCTGATAGAGCATTCGATCGGCTTTAGTGAATTTGCTGACCACGCCGTAGATGTCGTTGTATTTATAAAGCTCCGCGTTCATAATGCCGCTTTTCGAATCCCGCTGCGGACCGACGTCCGCTCCGAACCAGAGCGGTTCATCCGACAGGATGCCTAACACCGCCGCTTGTTTCATATCTTCGACAGGGACGTTGATGAAGCCCGCCCAATCCCGATCGAAGACGTTCCGATCGTTCTCGATGACGTAGCGCTTGTAAAAGGGCCGGGAAGGATCGTTGCCCAGCACGATGAAATCCTTCAGATCTTTGAGGACGTATTTTTCAGCGAATGATTTCGGTGTATAGGTTTCGTAGAGGCTGGCTTTCTCCTTTGCCATTTCCTTCAGTGCTTCGGTTTCAGTGAAATCGCTCGGTTTCCCAGCCGCCATGGAATTGATCGCCTTGATCAATGCTGCGGTCTTTTTTTCTTCATCAATGGAAGATTTATAGCGGAAAGAGAATTCCACGGGCGGGATTCCCAGATGATAAGTCAGGATTTTGTAGATCTCCAGAAGATCTTCTTCTTTTTTCTGGCGCAATTTGGCTTCCGATGCCCCTTTGTCGTTCATCGCACGCAGATCCGACGCGAATTCCCGCAGGCGTTCCGTGACGATCTGATCCATCATTCCGGAATTTTCTGTGCTCTTCGTTTCGGGCATAGCGCTGGCGGGAACGACGCCGTATTTATCCACCAGATAGACGAAATACTCCCACCACCCGCCGTCTCCGACGGGATCTTTGAGAATCCGTTGGAAATCCATCGAGCGCACATCCAGGTTGCGCCGCTGAATAACTTTCTCCAGGAAGGTATTCGATTTCTCGATTTTATCCCAGAAGAAGAGATAGTTCTGGGAAAATTCGAAACTTTTATCGTCTATTTTGGCGATCACCGCGGGTCGCAGCACGTTCAAGCCCGCGAAGAGCCAGCAGCGACCGCTGGATTTTTGGTCTGTAATGGAACCGGTCTTGATCTCATGGGAGAAGTAGGGGTTGTGATCTTTCATCACCGAATTGTTCAAGGCGATTTCCTTCACCGGATTGGCGATGACGGCGTCAATCAATCGCTGCATCTGCGGGTCGGGTTTGACGGATTCCTGCATTTTGCGGATCAGTTCATCGCCGACAGCACCGGGAGCAACCGAATCCTTGCCTTCCGCAGCGAATCCGATAGTCAGCAGCGTCATCGTCAAAAGCCAGGAAATTACGAATCTGCGCATGTTACCTCCAGATTGTTTCATCTATCGAAAATTTCATTCTATTCGGTCAAATTGTCTTGAGATTCGATTCAGCGGATCACTCCCAATTCCCTGCCCACCTTTCCGAAGGCTTCCAGCGCGTGATCCAGATGTTTCATTTCGTGAGCGGCTGATATCTGCACCCGGATGCGGGCTTGACCTTTCGGCACCACCGGATACGAGAAGGCGATGACGTAAATCCCCTCATCGAAGAGTTTCGCCGCCATTTCCACGGCGAGTTTGGCTTCGTAGAGCATGATGGGAACAATCGGATGGACGCCCGGCTTGATGTCAAACCCGAGATGCGTCATGCCTTCCCGGAAATACTTGGTGTTGGCGCGCAACCGGTTGCGCAGATTATCTGATTCGGACAGCAGATCCAGCACGGCAAGAGTGGCACCCACTACCACCGGCGCCAGCGTATTGGAGAAGAGATAAGGGCGGCTGCGCTGCCGCAGCATATCAATCATTTCCTGATGCCCAACAACAGCGCCGCCGGATGCCCCGCCCAGCGCCTTCCCGAACGTCGTGGTGATCAAGTCCACTTTATCTTCCACGTTCCAGTATTCCGGGGTGCCGCGACCGGTCGGACCGATGAAACCCGTGGCGTGCGAATCGTCCACCAGCACGATGGCGTCGTACCACTCCGCCAGCGTGCAGATATCTTTCAATTTGGCAATGTCGCCGTCCATCGAGAAGACGCCGTCAGTGACGATCATCCGGAAGATGCAGGATTGCGCCTGTTTCAGTTTCTCTTCCAAATCTTCCATATCGGCGTGCTTGTAGATGGCGCGTTTGGCTTTGGTCAGACGTACTCCGTCAATGATGGAAGCGTGGTTTAAAGCGTCGGTGATGATGCAGCAGTCTTCCGTCATGAAAGGTTCAAAGACCCCGCCGTTGGCGTCAAAGCAGGCGGCGTACAGGATGGAATCATCCATATGCAGGAAATCCGCCAATTTCCGTTCCAGCAGCTTGTGGATCTCCTGCGTGCCGCAGATGAAGCGCACGGAAGACATACCGAAACCCCATTCATCCAGCGTGCGGTGAGCCGCTTCGATGACTTTCGGATGGGAGGAGAGGCCTAAGTAATTGTTGGCGCAGAAATTCAGGACGGTTTTACCTTTGACTTTGATTTCCGCACCCTGCTGGGATTGTATAATCCGCTCCTCTTTGTACAAACCGGAAGCGCGGAATGTCTCCAGTTCTTGCTGGAGGAATTTCTTTAATTTGGTGTACATTTCAGCCGATGTGAATCACAGAACGCGTTATACGAGGTTTTATGCTGATAGGATCACGCTAATTTACTATGGAAAAGGTGAAAAAGCAAGTTGAAGTTGCGGTGGATGGTTTGTTGCGATTCCAATCGCTGCGGAAGCGAAACTGGCAGCGTTCTGGGCATCGGAGTATTCACAGGAATCATGCGCGTTTCGGATTTCCGTAAAATCGCCGGAAATGCGAAAGGCAGGTTGCTGACCCGCCTTTCGAAGGATGGAATATTTCGTCCTCGAGACTCGCTCACATTCCGTACATCTCGATGATCTCTTTTTTCCCTTTGCCCAGGATATTGTATCTAGCACCGACTTTTTTAAAGGCTTCGGCGGCTTTGTCGAGGTGCTCTTTTTCGTGCGCGGCGGAAAGCTGGGTGCGGATGCGGGCTTGGCCCTTAGGCACTACCGGGAAGAAGAATCCTACGACGTAGATGCCTTCCGCGAAGAGGTCGCGGGCGATATCCTGAGCCAGTTTGGCATTGTAGAGCATCACCGGCACGATGGGGCTGTCCCCCGGCTTGATATCCAGACCGGCTTCGGTCAGCAATTTGCGCCAGTACTTCGTATTCCATTCCAGTTTATCGCGGCGTTCTGTTGTTTTCGAAATCAGATCAATAACCTTGATAGCACCGGACACGATCACAGGAGCGACTGTGTTGCTGAAGAGATAAGGCCTGGCTTTCTGGCGGCACATTTCCACCAGTTCCCTGCGTCCGGAAACGCATCCGCCGGACGCTCCGCCCAGAGCCTTCCCCAGAGTCGTCGTGATGATATCAATTTTGCCGAAAACGCCGCAGTGTTCATGCGT
Source organism: uncultured bacterium (assembly GCA_964623265.1). Lineage (GTDB taxonomy): Bacteria > Electryoneota > B3-LCP > B3-LCP > B3-LCP > CAZUTK01. The sequence continues at coordinate 5,221 of CAZUTK010000089.1, forward strand.
TCCTCGTCCGGTTTTTCCCATAAATCCGGAAGCATGCGAATCATCCACGAAGACCATGGCGTCGTATTTTTCAGCCAGCGCCACGATCTGATCCAGCTTCGCCACATCTCCGTCCATGGAGAAGACCCCATCGGTGATGATCATGCGGTAGCGTTTGTCCTGATGTTCCTGCAGCTTTTCTTCCAGATGCGCCATATCGGAATGCTTGAAGGTGTCGTTCATCGCTTTGCACAAGCGCATACCGTCCACGATAGAAGCGTGCACCAAGCGGTCGGCGATCATCACGTCCTGTTCGGACAGGATAGCTTCGAAGACGCCGGCGTTGGCATCCATGCAGGAGGGGAAGAGGAGGGTGTCTTCCGTCCCCAGGAATTCGGTCAATTTATTTTCCAATTCGCGATGGATGTCCTGCGTCCCGCAGATGAAGCGCACCGAAGACATGCCATAGCCGCGGTGATTCAGTCCCTTATGCGCGGCTTCCACGACATCCGGGTGGCTGGAAAGCCCCAGATAATTATTGGCGCAGAGATTGATGACCTTCTTGACGGGCGATCCGGGGGGGAATTCCACTTCGATCTCGGCGCCCTGCGGATCGTGTATGTAGCGTTCCACTTTAAACAATCCCGCCTGTTTCAGGGCGGCGATCTCCGCCTGATACGCTGCACGAGCTTTGTCGCTGTATGACATAATTTCTCCGCTGAAATGGGTTAAATTTCGCCTTCACCAGCGCGTTTAATATCGGTTCGATTCCCGTTGAATCAGCTTTTCTTGAAACGGTTGACCAGAGCGATGATGCTGTTTACCGTGTCGAATGCTTCCGGTGTGGCGTCGGCGTCCGGAATTTGAATGCTGTACTTCTTCTCCAGAAAACGCTTCAGCGAGACCATCGAGAAGGAATCCACGATTCCGCCGGAGATCAGCGGGGTGTTTTCGTTGACCTCGCGGTCATCATCTTCTTCCAGATATTCGCGGCGGACGTAATCCAGTATCATCTGTTTCATGTCTTCCATAAGAGCTCCTATGTGATGTTCTTGGAATTTCGTTTACGGCAGGATGTTATTTCCAACCACTGAAACCATTGCGTCGGTTGTAAAACGATCACTCTTCGAAATTAGTCATTCTCCAGTGTGGATGTATCGCCGATCTCTTCGCCCCACTCCTTCGCCCGCAGCAGCCGGCGCATAATTTTTCCGGAGCGCGTTTTGGGCAGGGATTTCACGAATTCGATTTCCTGCGGCATCGCCAGGGGCGACAGACGCTTGCGGATGAAGTTCATAATCTCCAGTTCCAGATCGTCGCTGGGCGTATAGCCGGGTTTCAACGCCACAAACGCCTTGACGACTTCCATATTGACCGGATCGGGTTTGCCGATGGCGGCGGATTCGGCAACCGAAGGATGTTCCAGCAGCGCGGATTCGATTTCGAACGGACCGACTAAATGGCCTCCGGTGTTGATCACATCATCATCGCGGCCCACGAACCAGAAATATCCGTCTGCATCCAGGCTGGCTCGGTCGCCGCAGATGTACCACCCGTTCTTGAATTTACTTTCGTAGATGGTCTGATTATTCCAGTAGGTGCGGAACATAGAGGGCCAGCCGGGCTTCAGAGCGATCAATCCGACCGTGCCTGGGGTCGTAATGGGCGTGTGAGTCTTCAGATCCAAGACGGTCGCCGTAATGCCCGGGAAGGGTTTGCCCATCGAACCCGGCTTGATGGGCATTTCCGGCACATTGGTGATGACGATGCTGCCGGTCTCCGTCTGCCAGTAGGTGTCGTGGAAAGGTTTCCCAAAGGCTTCCTGCGACCAGATGACCGCTTCGGCGTTCAGCGGTTCCCCCACGCTGCAGAGGTGCCTCAGGGAGGAGAGATCGAACTTTCGCACCAAATCCGTCCCTTCGCGCATCAGCAGGCGGATGGCGGTGGGCGCTGAGTACCAGACGGTGATCCGGTGTTTCTCGATGGTCTTGTACCAGCGTTCCGCGTTGAAGCCGGAATCCAGCACCACCTGCGTGACGCCATTGGACCAGGGTCCGATGATGCCGTAAGATGTGCCCGTTACCCAGCCTGGATCCGCATTGCACCAGTAGATGTCGTCCGGCTGTAGGTCCAGAACCCACTTCGCCGTGATATATTGCGAAATCAGCGAATAATGCACATGCTGAGCGCCTTTCGGCTGTCCGGTGGTCCCGGATGTGTAATGAAGAACGGATGGCGTCTCGGCGGTCGAAGGATAAACGTCGAATTGTTCCACGCGCGGCAAATGATCCATCGCGAACGGTAGTTCCCGTTCCTTCAAGGGTGCATCATCCGCATCAATGATCAAGATGTGACGCAACTGCGGCAGCTGGTCGCGGATCTTGCGCACTTTGGCGACGTGCTTTTTCTGCGTGAAGATGGCGCAGGTGCCGGCGCTCTCCAGTCTCGTCAAGAGGGACTCTTCACCGAAAGCCGAAAAGAGCGGCTGCGCAATCGCTCCCATCTTCAAGATGCCCTGGAATGTAAAGTACAGCTCAGGCACGCGATCCATAAAGATGCAAACCCGTTCGCCGGGTTGAACGCCCAACTTTTGCAAATAATCCGCGATGGCGTTGGTCGCAACGCGCATTTCATCGAAGGTGAATTTCCTGACGTTGCCTTGGTAATCTTCCCAGATCAGGGCGAGTTTATTGCCCATCCCCAGCCGGCAGATGCGATCGCTGCAATACAAGCCGATATTGATCGGGTCCCCCTTTTTGTAGCCCAACTCTTTTTCCGCGACAGACCAGTTGAAATCCTTGATTCTCCCCTCATAGGAACCGATGTTGCTCATTCCGTGACTCCATTGTTTGAATTGCCAGTTGATTCCAGAACGACTACGGCGGCGGCGGTTTCTTCGGTATGGGTCAACGATAAATGAATCTTTCTCACTCCCAGATCGTTCGCCGTCTGCAAGACTTTCCCGGCAAGTTGAAGAGAAGGGCACCCATCCGCATTGAGGATCACCTCGATTTCTTTCCAGGACATCCCTCTGCGATTGCCCGTCCCCAGCGCCTTGAAGAACGCTTCTTTGGCGCAGAAGCGCGCCGCGTAATGCTGTTCCGGGTAGCGTTTCCCTTCGCAATACTCGATCTCTCCCGGCGTGAACAAGGCTTCTTTCAAGGCGACTTTTTCCCGCAATCCGTTTTTCATACGGGATACATCCAGCAAGTCCACACCTACGCCGAGGATCATAGTTTATTCTTCATGTTACTTTAATCACATAAGGTAAGATATTTTTTATAGAAAGTCAAGGGAATCGCTGGTAATCTGTTTTATATGGGGTCTGTAAGGAAGAAGATCACGGAGATAATCAGGATAGATGACTTTTAGTGAGACTGTTGTTTTTTCTGGATCCGATCCCCTTTATTCTTTACTAATTTGAATTTTTCGAGCCTTTTGGCCATACACTTTTCAAGGATCTGAGTATTTTAACTTATTTATCAGCAGGTGATCTTTGGAGATCAGCCGGTCATAGACAGTGACGTCGAAGAAAGAACGTTGGGTTCGCTGCGGTTTGAATCAAGCCAAATCATTCCAAAGGGTTTGTTCCTCTGAGAACCTATCTTTCACGCACCATTACCATCGTCATTTTTCCTTGATAATCCTCGAAGCGGCGATGGAAACGGTCAGCGCGAGGATGATCACGCTCAAGGAAGCGAGAATGGGAAGCTTATAAATGTTGGTCAGGATCATCTTCACGCCGACAAATCCCAAGATGAACGCGACTCCGTATTTTAGGAAGCGGAATAACCCCATCACATCCGCCAGGACGAAGTAAAGGGAGCGCAGACCGAGGATGGCGAAGATGTTGGAAGTGATGACGATGAAGGGGTCGTGAGTGATCGCCAGGATGGCGGGAATGGAGTCGATCGCGAACATGATGTCGGAACTCTCGATAACCAGCACCACGATCAACAGCGGCGTCGCAGACAACCCATATTCAGTCTTCACGAAGAGGCGATCCTCCACGTAATCCCGGGTGACGGGCATCACTTTGCGGATGAGCCGTACCAGAGGAACTTTTTCAGGCTTCACTTCTTTCTCTTGTGCGAAAGCCATTTTGTAAGCACTCC
>CAZUTK010000090.1:0-8761 GCA_964623265.1 uncultured bacterium
TATTCCTTCAGCGGATAGAGAAGGTGGTAGAGCATAGAATCATCGCCTTCCTGCCACGCAGGGATCGCTTCTGCGGGGTCTTGTTTCCGTCAGCCGTTGCTCCAAACGATGCACGATGCGATCCAGCGCCATCCCCCGCGAGGCTTTGAACAGGATCGCGTCTCCCGGGGACAGCGCCGCGAAAATTTCACCGGTGATGTTTTCGATATCCGCGCCGTCGGGGATATAATGCGCCCGTTTCCCCCTCTTTCGAATCAATTCCTGCGCCGCGAGCATCTGCGCGCCGATCAAAAACACCGCATCGAAACCGCCCGCGAGGATATCTTCGGCGATGCGGCGGTGCAGACGCGCCGCGCTTTTTCCCAGTTCGAGATGGTCGCCCAGCACCACGATACGGCGACCCTGCACCGGCAGGTTGTTCAGAGTTTCCAGCGCCGCCGCCGTGGAAGCGGGATTGGCGTTGTAGGTGTCGTCCAGGATGATCACGCCGGAGACGGTGCGCACCTCCATCCTGCCGCGGATGGGGGGGAGATCGGCGAACCGCTGCGCGCTCGCTTCCCAGGGAATGCCGAAATGATGCGCCACGACCGCCGCCGCCAGAGCGTTGGACTGCTGGTGAATTCCGTGCCAGTTCAGTTTGAAGGTCGTCCGTTCGATTTGAAAGGTGCTTTCGCGGATCCGCCTCCGAGCCCGGATAATCCGCGCGAAATCCCTGCGGATTGACGCCGCAGGAGGACGAAATCCGAATCCGATTTTCGTGCCGGCGGAAGACCGCATCCGGCGCACGCGCGCGTCATCCAGGTTGAAGAAGGCGGCGCCGTCCGCGGGGAGCGATGTCAGCAGCGATTCTTTTTCGCGCGCCACATTGGCGAGGCTGCCGAAGCCTTCCAGATGTGCCGGTCCGACGTTCAGCACCAAGCCCGCCGTCGGGCGGGCGATTTCGCAGAGCGCCGCGATTTCACCCGGGTGATTCGTCCCCATCTCCGTCAAGACCAGCTCCGTCCCCGCGCTGATCTTCAGCAGCGTCAAAGGCACGCCGATGTGATTGTTGAAATTGCCTTCCGATTTCAGCAGGTTATATTTTTCCGCCAGAGCCTCCGCCAGCAGTTCTTTGGTGGACGTTTTCCCGTTGGATCCCGTCAGCGCGATGACCGGGATGTGGAAACGGTTGCGATAGGCTCGCGCCGCCGCCTGCAGCGCTTGCAGAGGATCGTCCACGATGACGAATGCTCCGCGGGGGATCCGGTTTCCGGTTTCTCGGAACCATTCCCCGCTGACCACGGCGGCTTCGGCGCCCGCTGCGAAAGCGGCTCCCACGAAATCGTGTCCGTCCGCCCTTTCCCCCCGCAGAGCCCAGAAGAGATCGCCTTCGCGCAGAATGCGGCTGTCAATGGCGTGCCCCCGGATCACGCCGCGAAGTTCCGCCGGCTGCAGCCGGCAGGGGATGATCTCGGGGAGATCTTCGAAGCGCAGCATCACGCCTCCCGCCGTTCGATGAAGCGCCGCACTTCTTCCCGATCGTCGAATGGGTGCCGGACGCCCCGGATTTCCTGATAGGTTTCGTGCCCCTTGCCGGCGATCAACAACGCGCCGCCTTCGGGCAGTTCCTCCAGAGCTGCGCGGATCGCCTCGCGCCGGTCGAGGATCCGCACGGCTCCTCCCGGATTCTTCATACCAGCCATAATTTCATCGGCGATGACACCCGGATCTTCGTCGCGGGGATTGTCGCTGGTGATGAACACCCGATTCGCCAGCCGTTCGGCGATCTCGCCCATCAGCGGCCGTTTGCCCCGGTCGCGGTTGCCGCCGCAGCCGAAGAGCACGGTCAACGATCCGGGCAGGAAAGCCTTCAATTCCAGCAGCGCCTTTTCCAGCGCGTCCGGAGTGTGCGCGTAATCCACATACACCCAGCGATTCTGCAGATCAAACCGCTCCATCCGCCCGGGCGCCCCGCGGAATCCGCGCGCCGCTTCCACGAAGCAATCCTGCGGCAGATTCAGCGCTTCGCAGACTCCCAGCGCGCAGATCAGGTTGTAGGCGTTGAACCTGCCCACGACGGGGGACTGTACCTCGACCACGCCTCGAGGGGTTTTTATCGTCATCCGGATCCTTTGCGCATTCAGGGAGATCGCCGTCGCGCGGACGTCGCCGGCGTTCGTTAGGGAATAGCATAGCGCTGGGCGCTGAATCATCCGCAGCAGTCGAGCGCCGTATGGGTCATCGGCGTTGATCACCGCCGCATCCCAATCATATTCTAAAAACAGCCGCGCCTTGGCGCGGAAATACGATTCCACATCGCCGTGGAAGTCGAGATGATCCTGCGTCAGATTGGTGAAGGCGACCGCGGCGAATCTCATTCCGTACACGCGCTGCAATTCGAGAGCGTGCGAGGAGACTTCCATCACGGCGGACTTGCAGCCTTCCGCCTGCATCTGTAGGAGCAGTTGATGGAGATCCGGCGCTTCCGGGGTGGTGCGCGTCGAAGCCTGACGCAGGCGCGCGTCGTTTCTCGGGGATACGATTTTTGTCTCCACCGTGGAGATCAACCCCGACCGCCCCTGAGCTCGCGCCAGAACATCGGACAGCAAATACGCCGTCGTGGTCTTGCCGTTCGTGCCGGTGATGCCGGTCAGTGTCAGCGATCTATCCGGATGACCGGCGACGGCGCCCGCGCAGACCGCCAGCGCCCGGCGCGGATCCGGCACGATGAGAAAAGGTTTTCCGGCGGCTTCCTCGGGCATTTTCCGCCCCGCCGCCGCCGCCGCTCCCGCCGCGTATGCCGCTGCGATAAACCGGTGGCCGTCCGTCTGATATCCTTCGACCGCGACGAAGAGGCTCCCCTTTTGAACCCGGCGGGAGTCGTAGTCCACACGGGTGATCCGGGGATCGCTCGACCCGTGTCTAACGCTTCCCGGCAGTAAGGCTCTCAGTTGGGAGAGTTTCATCGTCGCTTTGATTATTCGCCACACCGTCGTGGCTCATTGCAGTCAGGTAACAGATGCTGTTCCTTTGCACGGGGGATCCCGGCGCGATGGATTGGCCGGTTACTCTGCCGCTTCCCTGGATTCTCGCCTGAATCCCGCGCCGCGAGAGGAGTCGAACGGCTTCCCGCAGCGATAATCCCTTCAAATCCGGCACCACGTCGAGGTTCTCTTGCGGGGCGGGGGACGAATCTGCAGTCCCGAAGTTCAACAAAGAGACGCCGCTGGCCGCAGCGAAAGCGAGCGAACCGGTGCGTGCGGAGTCGTTCTCTTCGAAATGCGTCGGAAGTTCCGTCAGATCCACCGGCTGGGTCTGCCAGGATTTGCGCACCGCGTCCGCCGGTAAAAGACGCATCATCACCCGGCGGAAGACCGGCGCCGCGACCTGCGCCCCATAGTAAGCGCCGCGGGGATTGTATATAGAAATCATCAACAGCCGCTCCGCGTGGAAAGCAGGCAGGAAACCGATGAAAGACGCCAGATACCGATTCGCATAATACCCCCCGTTCTCGAGATCGGGGATCTGCGCCGTGCCGGTTTTGCCCGCGATCGGCAGGCTGTCGATCGCCGCCGCCTTGCCGGTGCCGCGTGCGACGACTTCGCTCAGAATGTGCTGCAGAGTGTGCGCCGTCTCCGGCTCTATGACGCGACGCACCTCCCGCGGCGGGAAGGACTTGTGCTCGCCCGTGGGGCTCGTCTGGTCGAGAATCAGGCGCGGCTCCATCAAGATGCCGTCGTTGGCGATGGCGGCGTACGCCAGCGCCATCTGCAGCATCGTGACGGAAACTCCCTGCCCGATGGCGACGTTGGCTCTGCCGATCTCCCGCCAGGTGTCGTACGGTCTAAGCATGCCGGATGCTTCCCCGGGAAATTCCACCCCCGTCATACTGCCGAAGCCGAATTTGACGGCGTAGCCATACAGTTCGCGGGCGCCGATCCGCTCCGCCAGCTTCGCCATGCCGATGTTGCTCGAATGCACCAGAACGTCTTCGAAAGTCAGCCAGCCGTAAGGGTGCGCATCCCGCAGGATGCGGTTGCGGATGCGGTAGCGCCCTTCTTCGCAGTAGAACATCTCGCCCGGGCGCACCAGATTCTGGTTCAGCGCCGCCGCCGCCGCCACAATCTTGAACACGGAACCCGGCTCGATCTGATCGGTGAAGGGGCGCAGCTTGTGGTTGGACTTCTCGCCGGAACCCGGATCGAGCGGGTCGAAATCCGGCAGACTCGCCGCCGCCAGGATTTCGCCGGTGCGCGGGTCTAATAGGATCCCGCCCACCCATTCCGCGCGGGTTGAGCAGATCGCCGCGTCGAGTTCCTGATAGAGCACTTCCTGCGCGATGATATCTATGGAAGTGCGCACGGTGCCGCCGTCCATCGGGGCGATGGATCGTTGAAGCGGATCCCAGAAGCTGACCCCGGAAGCGTTGCGCTGATGCGTCTCATAGCCGCCTTCGCCGTGCAGGACATCGTCCGCAAAGATTTCCAGCCCGGCGATCCCCTGATTGTCCGTGTTCGTGAACCCGAGAATCTGAGAGGTGGAGCGGTCGAAGGGATAAAACCGCCCGGTCGTCTTCTGCAGGATTACGCCCTCCAATCCTGCCGCGCTGATCTCATCGGCTTGCTTTTGATCCAGCTTCCACTCGAGGTAAAGAAACTTCGAGCGCGATTGCAGTCTCTTCTGATAATGTGATACGGGTCTCCCCTTGAAGGCGGCGAGCATCTGGCAGAGGTAATTCGCGCGCGTCAGCCGAGCGGGGTAAACCCCCACGGAATAGTACTGCGGCAGATCCACCGCCAATTCCCTGCCGCTGCGATCGAGAATTCTGCCCCGCATCGAAGGCACCGTCACCTGCTTGGTCTGCTGATGAAGGGCGTCTTGCCGATATTTCTCGCCATGCAAAATCTGAATGTAAAACATCCTCGCCAGCAGGAGCAGGAAGAATATCGAAACGCCGTAAAACGTCCATCTCAACCGGCCGAATCGAATCACCGGACCGTTCGGCGAAGTTTTTTTGCTCGCTTTCATCGGCTCTCCTTGTGACGGCTTGACTTCGATTTCGAGTCGGCTTGAAACGCCGCGAAGCGCTCATCCAGAGCGGCGATGACGACGGGAGGGATCTGCGAGGGGTACATGCCCAGCTTCTCCCGAGCCAGCGGTTCGATGCTGGAGTAGGTGGAGATTTCCTGATAATTCAATTGCAGCATCTTCAAATTTTCGCGCAGCTCCTGCTGCCGGCGGCGCAGATCATCAATTTGCGAACAGAACTGTGCCACCTGCTGCGCCTTCCAGATATGGCCCATGCTGAAGAGCAGGATGAGCAGAAAGATTGCAAAGAAGAAACGGCGCAGACCGCGGTCCCGGCTGGGGCGCGGCAATCGGGCGGGACGATACGGGCTGGAGGAGCGCAGTGCGCGGCTCGACAGCTTCACGAGCGGATCCCGGCGCAGGGGTTTCCCTGTGCCGATCTTGCGCGGCTTGACGGCGCGTTTCTTTTTTAATCCGAATCCGAACATGGCTGACCCGTAATCATTTGCGGCGCTTCTCTTTTGAGCATAGCTTCTTCACAACGGCAGACCCGGAAACGCCCGAAGGACGCGCCGGAGTGGATCTTACACTGGTGAATTTGTTGCTGTGGAATGGCGCTCCCGCCGGAGGGAAATCCATTACATCAGATCAATCGCTTCCCACTTTCAACGCCGCGCGCAGGCGTGCGCTGCGGGCTTGCGGGTTGATGCGGATTTCTCTGGGCGAAGGGGATAACGCCGATGTCGTGAGTATTTTCGCCGATGGTTTCCTGCCGCAGGCGCAGACGGGCAATCTTGGCGGGCAGATGCAGCCTTTGGCTTTTTGCGCGAAAAAACGCTTGACGCGCCGATTTTCCAGGGAATGATAGCTCAGGATGATAAGGACCCCCCCCACGCGCAGGACCTTCCAGCAAGCTTCCAACCCGCGTTCCAGATGTTCGAGCTCTGCATTGACTTCGATGCGGATCGCCTGAAAGATCCGGGCTAATGCCTTGATCTGGAAACGCTCCGGCACCGCGGCTTTCACCGCCGCCGCCAGTTCTCCGGTGGTGCGGATCGCGCCGCCCGAACGCACCCGGTCTATCTGCCGGGCGATGCGGGGAGAAAGCGGTTCTTCCCCGTATTGAAAAAAGATTTGGCGGAGACGGGCGACGGAATAACGATTGACCACCTCGAAAGCGGTGATCCCCCCCGCTGAACCCTCCTTGCTGTCTGCCGTCGGATCGAAGCGCATATCCAGCAGATCGTCCCGCGCGTAGGAAAATCCTCGCTCCGACTGAAGTTGGTCTGTGGAAAGCCCCAGATCCAGAAGCACCGCGCAGGCGGATTCGGGATCGAGGTAACGCTCGATCTCGGCGTAGCTGTCGTGAATCAAGCGGATGCGGGGATCTTCGCCCAGGGCGGATCGCGCCGTGCGAAGCGCCTGCGGATCGCGGTCGAAGCCGATCAAGGCGCCGTCAGGGTGCAGGCGTTCGAGGAGAAAGCGCGCGTGCCCCCCGCCTCCCACCGTGCCGTCCACGATGATGCTCCTCAGCGGCGGGCAGGATGCGTCGGCGCGTGACAGCATTTCCAGCACCGGCTCGACCATAACCGGTTCATGACGGCTCACAATAGCTGGAGGAGGCATCCTGCAATCTGAAAATGAAAATCCGCTACGTCCCGCCGGCGGCGCCACCCGCTTTTCCCGCCGCGGGATTGTGGATCTCTTCGATTAGATCCTTGACCAGCGGAGCTTCTTCCTGAATCAGTTTATCGTAGATTTCCGGATTCCAGATCATGGCGCGGTCGCCTTCCCCCACGATCAGGACTTCCTTGTCAATCTTCGCCAGCGCCAAAAGCCGCGGGGGGATGGTGATGCGCCCTTGAGCGTCGAAACCGGACTCCCTGGCGCCGTGGTAGAGGTGCCGCCGGACGATGCGGTGTTTCTGCGGCGAAAAAAGCGACGGCAAATTTTCCGATTGCAGTCTTTCCCAGACGTCGCGGGGGAAGACCACCACGCATTCCTCCACCCCCTTCGCCAGCACCAGTCTCTCCTTCGATTCCCGGGAAAGCGCGTGGCGGAAGGGCGCAGGGAAATTCGTCCTTCCCCGGCTGTCCACCGTGAAGTTGTATTCCCCGATGAAGGAGTTGGGGAAGGGGTTGGCCTTCTTCCCCTTTTTGCCGGTCTCTTTTGGGCTCATTAACCAATTTTAACCAAAATATGGGTATAGTATAATAAAATAGGCAGAATATGTCAAGCGGTATTTCAGTTTTTTTAAAGTTTTTTTTCCAGTTTCATTTTCCTATATTTAAGACAATCAATGGGTTAAGTAAAACGACGCCGCGGAGGTTTCCGCAGTGGAATTGACAATTGTAAACGAATTCAAAAATCACATTGCATCTTCATATAATTCAATAAGATATATTGAGGAATGGAAGCAATGGCTCGAAATCGCCGGAGTGAATCCCCGCCCGCTGCAATCCGAGCGCGAGTCGAGGGCATAAGGCGCGGCATAAAAGCCGAAGCCGCCCGCTTCAGCCGCGCAGGAACTTCGCTTCCCGACGGGGGTAAAAGATGCAGCCGCCGTCGGCGGCGATCTCCTCTGCTGCCGCGCATTCGAAAAGACCGTTTCCGCGTCCGCCGGCAGATTCCGGCGGGACGGCGGAATTGCGCTTTATAGATCGGAAAAGGAAGGAAAGGGTGTCGCTATGCGGAGAACTTCGCGGTTCGTCGGAATCTTTTTGGTGATAGGGGGGCTTGCGGTCGGTCTTGATTCCGGGTGTACGTTTCGTCAGAACAAGGGCGTTTCCGAGCAGAACTTGAGCCGGCGGTGGATGCTCGCGCCCGCGCGGATCGAATCGGGTCCCGTCGCGGATGCCCTGCAGTGGAAGAAAGCGGCGGTCTTTGCGATAGGGGATCCGCAGCAGAATGACTTCGTCGAATGGCTGTGCGAAGCGCGGGAAGGCTTGGAATCGGTGCAGAGCGGCGTTTGGATCGGGTCTGCGGAAGCGCCTGGGGATTTATACGTTCTATTCGGCTGGAGCCCGTCCGGAGCGGATGAGCTGCGGCGCGCGACGCTGGATTCGGTCATCGTCCGGGACAACGAGATCCGCGTGTACGTTTCCCGCCCCGAGCTTCAAGTCGAAACCGCATTGATGGGGACGTCGGATATGCGCTTCATCGGATGGAAGATCCCCCTGCAGGGCTTGACGTCTGGGAACTACGCCGCGTTCTTGCACATCAAACGCGACATCATCCGGATCAAAGCCCCGGATTTTGCCGAGGAAGTCCTGCCTTCCGCCGGTTATGCTCAGACGGCGAGGCTGGAATTTCAGTTGCCTTGAGACGGATTTCACCCTGTGGAATCGAAAGCGCGGATCCGATTTCAATCGGATTGAGCGCCGCTTCCGAATCTGCGCGAGAGGAACTGGCGGATTCCGCCCTGGAAAGTCAAAGTGTGATGCCCCCAGAAGCTCCAGAACATCACGATGAGGATGGCGAGCGCCTTCGCCACCAGCAGTTTCAGGTGAAGAGCGTGAACGAAAAGCTCCATAAGGAGTGCCGTCATACCCAAGCCGATGATCGCCACGATGAAGAAGGTGCGCGCCTGTTTCAAGACGGAGCGGGCGGAAGAGGCGAAATTCAGATATTTATTCAGCAGAAAATTTGTCGTCATACCGCAGCCGTAGCCCAGCGCCGCGGACAGCCAGACATACAACCCCAGCTTCACCCGCAATAATACCAACACGCCGGTGTCCACCAGCGTCGCCATGCC
>CAZUTK010000091.1:0-7973 GCA_964623265.1 uncultured bacterium
TCGGATTCTCCCACGAAGTGGTCACTCCTGACGAATCCGACCCATACCGGTTTCGTCCCCGCCTGCTTACTATGTAGGTCGGATTCGCTGAATCCGACAAAGAATCTATTTCATCAGCACCATCTTCTTCACCGCGATGTATCCCCCCGCCTGCAGCCGCGCGAAATAGACCCCCGACGGCAGCCCCGACCCGTCGAACGTCACCTCGTGCGATCCCGCCTCGCGCCAGCCGTCCACCAGGGGAATTGTGGCGCCAGGCTTCCAGCCTGCGCTGACAGCCCGCCCGGCCGTATCGAACACCTCCAGCAGCACCCGCCCCGCCTGCGGCAAATCGAAGCGGATGGTCGCGGCGGGGTTGAAGGGGTTGGGGGAGACGCCGACGAGCATCGCTTCCGTCAATAGTGCCGCAGATTTAACGGTGAAATCTTCCCCGCCGCTCAGCCAATCGCCGCCCCCTTCGCTTCGCCGATCTGACGCACTCGTTATGGTAAATGCGAATCCGGAGGTATCCCAGACCGCCGCGGGATAAATGCCGATTCTGCCTTCATACCAGTACTGCCCGGGCGGAGCGGAGCCAGGGACGATCTGCGTCCGCTGGCGGGAGATGGAGGCTCCGCCCGGCAGAGTCAGCGCGATAGGACCCAGAACCGGTCCATACCACGATCCGTTCGGCAGTCTCACCATAGTCCAGGCGTCGCAATTCACCGCGGACGCCTCCTGATTGCTCAAGGTTGCGGTGTACAGCAGGACCGGAGGCTGCCAGCTGTTCAGAGCCATGCTGATCGTCACATTCGGCGGCGGACCGACCGGGGCGACGTAGCCGTACGCGTAAATATCGCTGTCCGGGTAGTCCTGATGTTCGTAGGCGACCGTCCCGTTGCCCTGCGCATCCAGAACGACCGAGGGCGAATACTGATCTCCCTGCAGGAGATACTGCGTCACCCACATTCCGGTCTGATTCGATGCGTACAGCAGGTTGCCGGTCAGGATGTTGCCGGAGCGCTCTTCATAGACCACCAGGCAGACGCCGTCGTCTTTCACCGCCAGCTTGGGCGCCACGCCGCTGTAACCGGCGGAGATGATCAGCGGGTTCGCCCAGAAGGTGCTTCCCGCCTCCTTATGCGTGTAGAAGACTCGCCCCGGAAAACCCCAGCCCTGATCCCCGAAGAAGGCGAGATGGAGATTCCCGTTCGGAGTGGATTTCAGGGAGGGGGAGTATTCCTGATACCCCGCCATAATGATGTTTGCAATCCGCCAGGTTGTCCCCCCCAGCGAAGAGTTTTCCGCCGCATCCACGCGGTAGCTCATGTAGTCGCCGGCGCGGTAGGCGATCGCCGCCGATCCGTCGGAACGCGCGGTGATGACCGGCGCGGCGCCGCTGCCGAAGCCTCCCAGTTCGGATTCCTGAAGGATCTGGAAGACGAACGGCACGGCGGGACCATCCCAGTATCCGTATCCGATCTTGTATTCGCCGCCGGGCAGTTGCGCGATCACCGCCACGTGCGCCCTTCCGGCGCCGTCTACCTCCACGGATGGATCGAACAGCGTGGACGCTCCCGGAGTGGGCAAGCTGTAATCCATCCAGACGCCGCCCATCCTGCGAGCCAGTTTGAGTCCCCCGTTCTGCAGGTAAACCAGATAAGGCGTTCCCGATGCGCCGTGCACAGCCAAGTAAGCGGATTGCTGTTGAGCGGCGGTGTCCCCCACCGCCTCGGGCGCGGACCAGATCCCCCCGTTCGGCTTGGTGCAATAGTACAAATCGTAATTGCTCCCGCCGACCAGCCGCTTGAAAATCAAGTGCAGATCGCCCAGATCGTCCAGAGCCAGCGAACTGCGCGGCAGGCTGTCCCGCTGAGGACCCACGGCGACGGAATCCAGCTGCGCCTGGCTCCACTGAGCGCGGACCGCCGCCGGCAGCAGCAGCGTCGCGACGATGAATAGGATGCCGTTGCGTCTCATTACCACCTCCAATTGTGAAACAAGTTCGGGCTTTTGACTTTCAATATAATTTTTCGAAGTGGAATTGTCAAGCGCTTTTTTCTGCGGGGGGAAATTTCTGAAAAGCGCGGGTGTTTGCGTCGTAGAAGATGCGCCGGAGAGGAAAACAGCGGAAGGATCCTTCCGCTGTGCCTTCGTCAGTCGGGTGGTTCTTACAGATCTGCGGGGATGTCGTCACCAGAACTTGATAGCCCCTTTTTCCACGTCCCCCTTTAGCGCCATGCGCAGGGAGACGTAGAGCTTCTTGCCCACCATCGTGCGGACGGGGGTATCCCGCAGATAGCGGTAGATGCGGTTGGGGTCGAGATAGAAGCGGCGGAAGAGTTCGCCTCGCAGTTTCTCGATGGTTTCAGCGGGCACTTGACTTAAATTGGCTTTGACCCGATAGTAGTCTTCAAAGGTCTGCGATACGTCATATCCGTGTTCCTTCGCCCAGGTGTGGATTTCCGTGTTGGGGAAGGGAGCCAGGATCAGGAAGGTGGCGGTGTGCAGATCGGAGCGGACGGCGAAGTCCATGGTCATATGCATTTCTTCGAGGGTTTCTTCCGGGAATCCTAACATGAAGTAGCCGCCCACGCTGAAGCGCTTCCGAGCCGTCTTTGTGATGTTCTCGTTGGCTTGCTCCAAATTCAGGTTCTTGCGGATCAGCTTCTGAATGCGGGGGCTGGCGGATTCGATGGCGTAGAGGATGCGGTAGACGCCGGCGGCTTTGCATTGATCCAGAAATTCGTCCGAAATGTGGTCGGCGCGCAAGCCGTTGGACAGCGAGATGGGGATTCGCCGCCCCCTGCGCGCGAAAGCCTCCAGAATGCCGCCGGCGCGCTGCAGGTTGGCGTTGAAGAGGTCGTCCACGATCTCCACCTCGCGGGCTCCAAGCCGTTGCGTCAACAAATCGTATTCTTCCAGCACGCGGTCCGGACTGAACATGCGCACCTTCGTGCCGAAGATGTCGTGACAGTAAGCGCAGTGAAAGGGGCAGCCGCGGGAGGTCATCAACGGCAGGCAGCGGGGATCGTAGTTGTGGGGATTGCCGCTGACGCGTTTGTTTTTGTTCTTGAAATAGGACTCGACGTCCAGCAGATCCCAGGCGGGCGGCGGCAGGCTGTCTAAATCTTCGATGTAAGTGTGGCGCGTCCCTTCCACCGAACCGTCCGGGTTGCGGTAATAGACGCCGGGCAGAGCTTTCAGATCTTCGCGCGTCCCTTCCGGCAGGATCTCCAGTAGTTGGTGAAAGGTGATCTCCCCTTCACCGGCGGCGCAGAAATCCACTTCCGGCAGCCGGAAGAAATAGGTGGGGTCGGACGTGACGTGAGCACCCCCCATAATGACGATCGCCGAAGGATGCGCTCGTTTCACCGCCTGAGCCACGTCGCCGGCTTGCCGGCAGTCTGAAGCCATCGAGCTGATGCCCACCACATCCGCGCCGAAGAGACGCGCCGCCGCGGCGATTTCCTCGGGAGTCTGGCGGGTGTTGCGCGCATCCAAGATGCGCACTTCATGGCCGTTGTGAGTCCGCAGGTAGGCTGCGATGTAGAGCAATCCGAGCGGGGGAAAAATGGAGGAAACGTCGGAATCCGGACGCACCAACAGAACTTTCATAGACTTCGAACCGAGCTCAGATAGGAAAATATTGCCTAGTCGCAACTCTTATTATAATCAAAACGACACGATTTTTCAAGAAAAACTTTCTGTTTCCAGAGGGGTCGTCGGGTGAGCCACCCCCAGCGCTGAAGCGCTGGGCTATTACCCTGCTGCGCTGTAGCCACTTCGTGGCGTCCTGCCGGACGCTCCGCATCCCGTTTTCGTCCCCGTCTGCTTTCTAAGTAGGTCGGATTCGCCGAATCCGACACATGCTATTTTCGCCCCGCCAGGGGACGATGAGAGAATAGCCCAGCCTTTCAAGGCTGGGCTGGCTTCAAACATAAACGGTGGCGGCTATTCGCCTCTTTTTAAAGACGCCGCTCGGGTGAGCGGTGAAAATCGCAACCGAAAGGAGATCGGAACGACCTCCGCAAGGCTGCTGCGAATCCCGTTTCTTGCGGATATTGCGCAGAAATCAAGCGACATTCGCAAAAGGGCACGGCTTTTGCTGAAAGTCCATTAGAAGTTTAAAAAACCCCTTCGGTCAACCCGTCCCAGCAGCGTGAGAGGTATCCCGTGAACGCAAAACCGAGAATCCAGATCTTTCTGCAGAATCTGTTTGATGAAAAAGCCGTCGAGACGGCTCGCCGTATGCCCTACGTCAAGCGGGACTTCAAAGTCGGCGTGACGCATCTCGTCTCTTCGCGGTCGGGGAGCGGCGCATTTCAGGACAGCGGCATCCCGTTGACCTCCGTGGAAGCGCCCTTGCTGCCCCCCGATGACCTCCTGAACACGATCGAAGCCTTTTACGCCACAATGAAGAACGATCCGCCGGATATCGCCATGGCGGCGCTGCCCGGTCCGGAAGCCGCGGCGTTTCTCATCGCCGCCCGAGCCGCCGGAGCCGCGCAGTTGATCGCCGAGTTCGACGATCAACCCGCCCTGATCTCCTGCCTGGAGGAGTTGACGGCCCTGCACTTCTGCGATCTGATCCTCCCCGCCACCCGCAACCTGCAGCGCGCCTTAACGATCGCTCTGCCGAATCTGGCGGATCGCGCCAAGAATATGCTGCCGCATTCCGCCGACACCACCTACATCCAGTTGACCAAGGAGGACCGCCGGCGCCTGCGCCAGAATCTGCACGTAGATCCCGACTCAAAGCTGATCACGATGATCGCCCCCTTCGACCAGCGGCGGGATCACGACACCTTGATTGACGCCTGCGCCATCTTGAAGAAGCGTGGCCATGATTTCGTCCTGTTGCTGGTCGGCGACGGACCCGAACGCCACCGCATCGCCGAAAAGGTGTACTCCCTGCAGATGGAAGAGCGGGTCACCATCCTGGACGACCCGGGCGATCATCTGGATATCCTCTGCGCGACGGATATCTTCGCTCTGTGCACGCATTTCGAGGGGAACAACATCCCCCTGCTGGAAGCGATGGCGCAGGGCTTGGCCATCGCCGCCACCGATGTGCCCGGCATCAATGACCTGATCCGGAATCAGCGCAGCGGCAGGTTGGGCAAGCCGCGGGATCCGGAGTCCTTCGCGCAAGCGCTAATAGACCTATTGGCGCAGGAGAAGATTCGCAAGAAGCTGGGTTCAGTGGCGCGTAAGACCGTCGAGAACCGCAGCAACTTGAACCAGTTTATGCCCGCTTTCCTGAAGCTGGTGAAAACCCGTTTCAAGGAGCTGTCCGCGGGTTCGACCCGAAAAGCCGCTTCCGCGGGGAAGAGTCGCAAAAAGCCGGTCAAGGACGGTCATCTGGGCAGGCAGTACATCAAGATGCAGAAGGAAATCCGCGAACTTTGGACCAGTGCGGCACCCGATTTCGGCATCGCTCAAGCCGCCGATCTGCTGGACGGATTTCCCATCCATACTCAGGTGGATCTATTGGAGAAACTCTGCGGCGTCAAGCTCGAATCCGGACCGCCCGCGCTCTTCGTCCGTCCGGTGGAAAAGGTGCTGTCGGATCGCTTCTACGAGAAGATGCCGCTGCTGGAAATGAGGCTGCTCGAGAAACTGGCGGCGTTCTACATCGAATTGAGTTACATGGAGGGTGTGGAGAAAATCCGCGAAGCGATGGTGCAGAATGCGCAGAAGGAGCTCTTCCGCTATCACTTTTCCCGCAACCGTTTCGCCGCCATCCGCGCCTACGCCCGGCTCTCGCAGTTGTGCGCCTTCACGGGGCAGAACGATCACCGGGACTTCTTCCGCCTGGAGATGTGGGAGTTTATGCGCACCCGCGAAGACTCTTTGGAAGTCTATTTTCATCAGCAGAATGCGGCTTTACTCGAAAGTCTGGGTGAGCTTAAATTAGCCGCTCGCGAGCTGCAGAAGGACGCGCTGGGCACGGTGGAGATGCTGCAATCCATCCCCGTGGCTCGCCCGGCGGACGAAGTCGGTGAAGTGGCCAGCCTGCCGGCGATCAAACCGCGGGCTTTGCAATCCTTGCAGAGTCGCATCGCGCAGAAAGAAGGAAAAAACGTACGCAAAAAACGCCTTCAGGAGGTGGAAGCATGATGGATCGAGCGGAAAACCTGGAGGAGTCGGACGCTGAGAGCTGCCGGATCTGCGGCGCTGAAACCGCACAAGGATGGAATCCTCGGCTCCGGCTGGCGACGGTTTGCGTGCAGGTGGTGAGCTGTCCGAATTGCGGCTTCGCCTGGAGAAAAGATGCTCCCGCGCGGGACGAGGCGCCGATCCTCACGCCGCATCGGAATTTAGCGGCTTCTGGTTCCCTGTCGGCTTCGCCGGAATCGGGCATCGAGGAGATGGAGGAGATCCGCCTCTTCTTCGATTCGCCCGGGAATCTCCTGAACGTCGGCAACGACAGCTCCGACATCATCGAAACCGCGCGGATCTACGGCTGGAAATCGCAAGCCGTCACCGCTCTCGAAGAAGCGGAAGTCTGCGCGGAATTGGTTCCCGCGTGTCCGCGGGAAGCCCGCCTTCCGAGTTGCCACGGCGCTTTCCACGTCGTCCGCCTCGAAGACGCCCTCGAAAACGCGCCGGACCCCGGCGAATATCTGCTCCGAATCGCCGGCTACCTGGCCGGAAAGGGCTTGTTGATCATCAATGCCGTGGATTTCAGCCATTGGGATTTCGCGCTGTTCGGCGAAGGATCGCCGGACCTGACGGAGAGCATCCCCCGCTGGTTCTTCACCCCCCGAATCATGCAGACACTGTTGGAGAAGTGCGGTTTTCGCGTCCTGAAAATCACCCCGTACCGAGTGCCGCAACTCGGCTTTCCGCAGGAACCGGCGAACGATTCTCGCATTCCGCTGAGCTCTCCCTGCGGGGGATCCCTGGATCGGACGGTGAAGAATGTGCCGTTCGTGAGCAGATTCCGCATCATCGCTCAGAGCGCTCGACGAGCTTCCCTGCGCGAATTCCACGCCTGGAACTACAACCCTCACACCGAATCCCACACGCCGCGCTTCGAACTTGCGACGGTGTGATCCGCATCGGCCGAACCCGATTTGTGTTTCGATTCCAGCGGCGGACCCGCCTATATCGGATCGCCGCAATGTTTCCCGCTGCATCCTTCACCAACTCTCCCGACTTCCAGACGTATGTATCATCACCCGCGAGCGTAAGGCGGGAATGAGGAACCTCTGAATTGACGCCTCGATGCGGCCACTTCCTCTTCCGCCTCCGCGCGGGATGATCATAATGAATCTAAAACGAGGCTCAAATGACAAAATATATGCGAATGAATCGGTGGATGATCGCAGCGCTCGCCGTGGCGATTCTGGTTGTCGCCCAGGTTTCATCGGCGGACGACTACTCCGCCAAGAAGAGCGCGAAGGCGGCGCAAGCCGCGTCGAATCCGACGGTGTCGGGCTACTTGATTGAAATTCCACACACGATGGAAAGCTGCCTGAAGGCGCTGGACGACGTCAAGGCGCTGGGCGGCGATAAACTGGCGAAGTACAGCTGGGGTTGTATGGCGGGGGATCACACCGCGTATCTGATAGTGAATGCGGCCAGCGACGCCGAAGCGCTGCAGTGGGTGCCGGCTTCCGAGCGCGGGGCGGCGAAGCTCATTAAACTGAACAAATTCACTCCGGAGCAGATCGAAGCCTTCCACAAATCCAAGTAGCGGCGGTCGAAGTGGGATCGAGAGAACTTCAATGTTCAAGTGCGAAGTGATTCAAGAAATGAATGATTCTTTGGAGAATGCCGATGAAGCATGAAAATCAATTTGGAGACCTATTCACTGTTGCGCTCCTCGTGATCGTCTTTTTGCTGGTGGGCGGTCTGGTTCTATAGCCGCGAGCGGAGAACCGCCCCGCGGGGGGAATTTACAATAAAATGATCGCTTCCCGAAGGCGAATTGCCTTCAGAAATGCAAGAGCAACAGGGGCTGTCTTAGCGGACAGCCTCTGTTT
>CAZUTK010000092.1:0-7936 GCA_964623265.1 uncultured bacterium
TGTCCGAAGTGCGCAGCGAAATCTTGGCGGAAGCCGCCACGGACGCGAGACGCCGGGCGGAGAGCATCGCCGGCAGCGTGGGCAGCCGGGTCGGAGCGATCCGCAGCGCGCGCATGGGCGTCTTCCAGGTCACGGCGCGCAACTCCACCGACGTCAGCGATTACGGGATGTACGACACGATGGCTCTGGAAAAGGATATCACCGCCGTCGTTAGCATCACATTCGCCGTAAAGTAAAACGCTTCCCATTTCGGACCACACTTGAACCGTCAATCATAGGGAGAGACCGATGTACGAGGAACTGAAAGAGACCCATGAGCAATTGAAGCGCAGGCTGGTGGATCTGCGGAGCTACCTTTGAGTTGGAGAAGAAGGAAGCCCGAATACGCGAGTTGGAACAGCGCACAGTGGAGCCGAATTTCTGGGACAAAGGAGACGAGGCGAAAGAGATATTGCAGGAGATCACCAAGCTGAAGTCATGGACGGAAGCCTGGAAGAAGCTGGAGCAGCAGCTTGAAGACGCCGATACGATGATTGACCTGGCGCAGGAAGTGGGCGACGAGAGCGCGTTCGCCGAAGCCGAAGGGATGCTGCAGAAGGTGAGCGCGGGGCTGGAAGATCTCGAATTCCGCAATATGCTGGGCGGCGAAGACGATCACCGCAACGCTTTGCTGGTCATCCACGCGGGCGCAGGCGGCACGGAATCCATGGATTGGGCGGAGATGCTGCTGCGGATGTACAAGCGCTGGATCGAGGCACACGGCTACCAGATGAAGGAGATAGACCTGCAGATCGGGGAACCGGCGGGGATCAAATCGGCGACGTACGAAGTGACCGGCGAATACGCGTACGGCTATCTGAAAGCCGAAGTGGGCGTGCATCGTTTGGTGCGGTTGTCGCCTTTCGACGCCAACCAGCGCCGGCACACATCCTTCGCGTCCGTCTTCGTCTATCCCGAAATCGAGGACGACGTGCAGATCGAGATCAACCCCGCGGATCTGCGGATCGACACTTTCCGTGCGTCCGGGGCGGGCGGTCAGCACGTCAACAAGACCGATTCCGCGGTGCGCATCACGCACCTGCCCACGGGGATCGTGGTCTCCAGCCAGGCGGAGCGGTCGCAGTTCCGCAACCGCGACAACGCGATGAAGCTGCTGAAGGCGCGCCTCTATCAGCTGAAGAAGGAGGAGGAGCAGCAGCGGCTGAACGCCATCGAGGCGGGCAAGCGGGACATCGCCTGGGGCAACCAGATCCGGTCGTACGTCTTCCACCCTTATAAGCTGGTCAAGGATCTTCGCACCGATGTGGAGACGTCCGACGTGCAGGCGGTGATGGACGGGGAGATTGACCCGTTCATCCGTGCGTATCTGATGTCGCAGCACCAAATGAAGGAAGGGTAGGGGCAAACAAGAATATAAATGAACTAAATAAACAAAAAGTGAAGGTGGTCAGAAATATGGCAGAACGAAATAAAAGAAGCAAAGAAAAGACAGACCTATATACTCGAAAAAAACAAGGCAAAAATGTAATAAAGGAAGCCAGGGTTCTTTACAATCGAAAGCTTTTTATCAATACGGTCAGAACATGTGATTGTGAGCCATCACACATTAATTGTATGACACCGAAAGAATGGCTTAAGTCACAACTCGGCGTTTGGCAATTCACATACGAGTCCAGAGATATTCGAAATAAGAGCATCCATCCAGCCACTTTTCCAATATCTTTAGCAAGGAAGGTAATCGAGTTATTTACGCACAAAGGCGAGTTAGTGCTTGATCCATTTGTTGGAAGCGGAACAACTCTCGTGGCAGCAGCTGATGCGAATCGAAACTCCGTCGGTTTCGATTTAAAGAAAGAATATATTGATCTATGTATGAGCCGCTTGAAACAAACAGAAATATTCAAAGAAGCTAAACAGGTTGCGATTTGCGATGACGCAAGAAATATTTCAAATTACTTGAGCCCGGAAACAGTTGCTTTAATCTTCACATCGCCCCCCTACGCCAATCTATTAAATAGAGAAAGAAAGAATAAATCGAGAAGATATAGAAGTAATGATCAATTAGGAAAAATCGAGCAATATTCGCAAGATCAGAGAGATTTAGGAACTTTACCTATTGAGCAATATACTGAAGAAATGGGTAAAATTTTCGAGTCCTTGTTGCATCTTCTGCGACCCAGAGCGCATTGCGTCATAAACGTGCCGGATATGTGGTGGGAGAATAAACGAATTACAATTCATGTTTCTATAATAGAAGTGATGAGAAGAATTGGTTATGAATTGAGGAACATTATTATATGGGACAGAACTAACATAGTAAATCAAATTGGAATATTTGGTTGGCCAAGTAATTATATTACAATGGGTGTTACGTTTGAATATCTTCTTGATTTTTGGAAGCCATCGTAATAATTTAAAGAGGAAATTATGATGGTGTTAACAAAGGAGAGTCTTATTGCTAAACTCATAGAAGTTACAAAAATGGGGTGGATTCAAAGTGCCAGACCCGGCAACGCGGGAGGAATTGGAAATACTTTAGAGGATATTCTGGGAATTACAGAAAATAACTTACCCATTCCAAATGCAACGGAATGGGAGCTCAAATGTCAGCGCATCGGTACCTCTTCATTAACAACTCTATTCCACATGGAGCCTTCGCCAAGAGCGCTAAGATTTGTTCATGAGGTATTCTTGCCTTTTTATGGATGGAAACATCGGAGCATTGAAGATGAAATGAGCTTCAGGCAGACTCTAAATGGTTGTACTCGTAGTAATAGAGGATTTGGCATTGTTATAGATCGCTCCCATCGAAAAGTTATGGTATCTTTCGATTATAAGGCAGTTAGTGAAATGCATAAAAAATGGCTGGACTCTGTACGAGAAAGAATTGGATTGCATGAACTTGATCCACAACCTTATTGGGGATTTGGTGATCTGCGCAATAAAGCAGGCACAAAATTATTAAATTGTTTTTATGTTAGAGCTGAAGCTAAATTCATAGGAAGAAAAGAGTATTTCAAATACTCGCAGATATTCATATTGGAAAGATTTGATTTCGAGAAGTTTTTGGATGCAATTGAAAATGCTTCGATTCTCATTGATTTCGATGCGCGGTCCCATCATAATCATGGCACAAAATTCAGGCTTCGGCAGGATAAACTTCCCGAGTTGTACGAATCTGTTCGTCAGATCATATAGCGAAGAACGTCCTATCGTATCCCCCAAAACGGTGATTCAGTCACCATTTCGCCTGCGGACAGCCCCCGGATCGGATTCATTCCCGCTCCGGATGACCATTGCTGAACCTTTAACGCTGACTTCTTTCTCCACATTTGGAAACCTACATCTACAGCCGGTATCCGGTGCTGGAGGCGGAGGTGCAACGCCGCCGCCCCACGCACGCTCAGATTGACCTGGGCGCTCTGCGCGGCAACTATCGCGTCTTGAAGCGGCAGGCGAGCGACCGCGACGTCATGGCGGTGGTCAAAGCCAACGCCTACGGCCACGGCTTGATCGAGACGGCACGCGCGCTGGTGGAAGAAGGGATTGCTTATTTCGGCGTCGGCTTCCTGGAGGAGGGGATCGAACTGCGCAAGGCGGGCGTCAAGACGCCTATTTTAGTGCTGGGCGGCGTGGTCGGCTACCAGGCGGGGCTGTTCCTCGAATATGACTTAGACCTGACGGTTTCCTCGATAAAGCTGGCGCGGAGTGTGGCGGAAGAGGTGCGCCGCTCTGGCCCGAATGGGAAATCCGCATTCCGGAAGGCGCGCGTGCATCTGAAGGTGGATACCGGCATGGGGCGCATCGGCGTGAGCTGGGCGAACGCGCTGCCCTTCATCGAAGCGGCGCTGGATCTGGAGGAGCTGGACGTAGTCGGAATCTACTCCCACCTGGCGACGGCGGACGAGGCGGATTCGGGTTACACGCGGGAGCAGTTGGACCGCTTCCGGCGGGTTTTGCGGCAAGTGGACGGATTGAAGAAGACCATCCCGATCCGGCACATCGCCAACAGCGGGGCTGTGTTTCAACACCCGGACAGCTTCTACAATATGGTGCGGCTGGGCATTTCGCTGTACGGGTGCAGTCCTTCGGATGCGATCGAAGCGCCGGTCGAGTTGAAGCCGGTGCTGTCGCTGAGGTCGGAGGTGGTTTTCGTGAAAAGAGTGCCACCGGGGACGCCCATCAGCTACGGCGCCACCTGGACGGCGCCGCGTGAAACTACCATCGCCACCGTGCCCATCGGGTACGGGGACGGGTATCCGCGGGCGCTGTCGAATAAGGCTCAGGTTTTGATTCGGGGTAAGAGGCTGCCCGTGGTAGGACGGATTTGCATGGATCAACTGATGGTGGATTGCGGCGATCTGCGCGTCGAGGTGGGCGATCCGGTCACTTTGATCGGCCGGCAGGATGGCGAGCGCATCCGCGCCGAAGAGGTTGCCCGCTGGCAGGAGACCATCCCCTATGAGGTGACGACTCAGATCAATGCACGCGTGCCTCGGGTGTTTACGGATGAGTGAGCAGTCGAGAGCGTCGCATCGCGCAGATTCCGACACGCAGGGGTTGTACGAAGGCTTTATCCCGCATCTCAGACTTTCTTATCCTACTTGAGTACCGCCATTTTCCCCACGAATGAAGACTTCCCCCCGCGATTCAATCCAGTCGCTTCCACTTTGTAGAAATACAGACCGGAAGGCAGGAATGTAGCATCCAGAAGGATTCGGTTCCGTCCGGAATTCAACATCCCGGAGAATACGTCGGTGGCTTTTTTGCCGGTCAGGTTGTACAGCGTCACCTTGATTTGCGACGGCTGCGGCAGGGTGATCGGGATAGCGGCCCGGGCATTGCAGGGGTTGGGGTAGCTCTGGCCGACTTCAAAGACCTGGGGGAGAGGATCGTCTTCTCGCGGATTCACGCCGGGGGTACCCGTAAACCACGCCATCAGCGGACCCAGCAACGCTTCGGGATCGTCGAAATTCGGGTTGCCGCGTTGGATGTCTTCGATGCCGAAGCCCAGCACGCAGGACTTGTAAGCGCCGTCGTATTTGACCGCTCCGCCGGAACCGATGTTGAACCAGGTCAGGAGTCTGCCGGATCCATCGGATCCGTCGGGTTCGACCACATCCTGGTTGAAGCCGTCTCCGCAGATGAAGAACGAGGTGCCTTCCACGAGCGGGTCGGCGCCGTTCAGCAGCGAGATAGGGGTGGTGCCTTGCGCTCGGGCGTGCAGAGTATTTTGAAAGAAGGCGGTCGCCGCGAGATCCGGCACGACGCCTCTGCCGGAGAGCAGCAGGGCGCCGCCGGCGTTCAGATACGCCTGCAGGAGCGTCTGATCGGCGGGAGTCAAGGTGTTGGTGGTCTGTCTGCCGCAGGACCAGATCACGCCGAAGTAATCGCCGAGCGGCGGCAGACTATCCGGCGCGGTGTATTCGACGGTTCTGACTACGCGGCGGATCCCGTTCAACGCTTGCAGAATCATCTCTTCGTAGTTCTGTCCGCCGTCGTCATCCACCAGCAGGAGTTCGGGCGCACCCACCGGCAGATAGAGCCAGAGCGTCGCGACGGAGGAACCGCTCGCCGCTTCCCGGATTTCCAGGCTCAGTTCGACCCAGCGGGAGGAGCTGCCGGCAGCGTTCTGGACCTGAAAGGGATCGCCGGTGAAGTCGAATTGTCCGTAGAATGGGAGTGCGGGGATGGGGCGGATTCCATCCAGCACGATCAACTGAGCGTCCATGCTGGTCAACTCCGCCGTCAGGGCGGGCGTCGGCAAGCCGGAGTTCAGGAGGCGCAGAGTCAGATCACCGTTTTCGCCGGGATCCAGGAATCCATCCCCGCCCTGATCGAGGATCCGGGGGTCCGCGGCTTCCAGTTCGGGTCCGGTCAGGTCGTCGCGGCGGATCTTAAAGCCTAAGATATGGTTCAAGGGATCGAGTTGGACGAGGTCGGGTTGCACGGCGAGCGTCCACTGCAGCTGTTGCGTCGGCGCAGCCTCAAGGGTGAAGGGGAGGATGAGCGTATCCTCCGAACTGAAGACGTAGAGATCGGCTTTCGATTTGAATCGGGGCATCCGGTCGTTCTGCACTTGAGCAACGGACAAAGTGAGCAGATACTCGTCTTCTTGAGGTTCGCAGGTTGTCAGATATTCGAAGCTCGGGTATCCCGCCTGGTAAACCCACTGGTCGAAGAACCAGCCGTAATCTTCGCCGGTCACCTGTTGGACGGCGGCGGCGAGATCTTCTGTAGTGGCGTTGCCGTAGGCGAAGGAGGCGAAGTAGTCCTGCAGGATTTGGAAGAACGCGTCATCCCCGACGTGGTAGCGCAGCATATCCAGCACGCAGGCGCCTTTTTCATAGGTCAGCTGCGACCAGATGATGTTCCAGGGGGGATCGTACATTGGGTGAGGGTCGAGAGTGTTTTCCCAACCGAGAT
Source organism: uncultured bacterium (assembly GCA_964623265.1). Taxonomy (GTDB): domain Bacteria; phylum Electryoneota; class B3-LCP; order B3-LCP; family B3-LCP; genus CAZUTK01. The sequence goes on from CAZUTK010000092.1 coordinate 6,427, forward strand.
ACGCCTGCTGGTCGGCGAGGATGGACTGACGATAGGCGGAGACACCGTTCAAATGCTGCGCCCAGAGCGCTTCGGCGTAGGTCGCGAAGCCTTCGGAGAGCCACATTTCGGGCCAGTCCAGATATCCCGCCGCGTCTCCGAACCACATATGCGCGAGTTCATGGGAGAAGAGGCTCTCGTACTGCCCTGTTCCGGTGATCAATTGGCTTCCCAGAGTGACTATCGTCTGGTTCTCCATCGCGCCGCCGCCGGAGCCGAAAACCGGCGCTTCCGCGTAGCCGAACGTATCGAAGGGGTATTGGCCGAAGAATTCCGAGAACGTCTGGATCATTTCGGGGACTCGCTGCAGATCCATTTGCGCCGCCGCTAGATGCTGGGGATAGACGTAATGTTTCACGGCGACCGACCCCGCATTCTGTTCGAAGGCGGCGTAGTTGGAAGCGCAGAAGCTGACCAGATAAGTGGCGATGGGGTAATTCATAAAATAGGTCCACTGCGTCCATTGTCCAACGGGGACGACGCTTTCCAGGTTGCCGTTGGCTACGACGGTGAAGGATGAAGGGAAAGTAAGCCTCTGGCGCAGGGTGGCTTTATCCCAGGGTTCGTCCCAACAGGGCATCCAGTTGCGCAAGCCGCGCGGATCCGCTTGAGTATAAATCATCGTGGGAGACGGGTAAAAGATGCCCACACCGCCGAGGAGGTTTCCCGTCCGGATCGGCACGCCGCTGTAGTGCAGATCGAGGAAAAGGTGTTCGCCGGGTTGGTGCGGCGCAGGCAGCGCAACGAATAGCAGGCAGTCCACCCGCGTCCACGAGCAGGGGACGGAGTTCAGCTGCGCACCGGTTACTTCCAATCCCACCAGATGCAGCGTCACGGTGTCCAAATTCGCTTCCATCGGCGTGAATTCGATGCGCAGGTCGCCGCTGATGAAGAGGGAGTCGGGCACGGCGATCGGAGTCACGGTCAGGTTGAGATCATAATGCAGAGCATTCCAAGTGTGGGTTGAATCGGCGTCGGCGCTCAGTTCCTGCGGCGGAATGGGGTGGTGAAATATCGAAGCAGGGGGGGCTGAAAGGAGGACGCCCGGAATCCACAAGATCCACATACAGACCGCGGGAAAAATTTTCATCCGATGTTTCATTCGTTACTCCTTTTCACCTGCGAGGATTCGGCGTAAATCATCCAGCGCATCGGCGCAAGCTTCTTCGTCTGCGGCATTTGGAATCCAGATCAGAAAGTCGCCTATTGCTTCGATTCCTGTCGCCGTATGATTCTTCAGGCTTGCCAGTCCGCGCTTCTCCGTTAGAACGAAATTTTGCACATCCGCTGTGATTTTCGACCAGATCCGGTGAAATTTGCGCTCGGTATCTTCTTCATCGGCGAAGCGAAGGATGAGAGCGGGGAATTTTTTAAGCAGCGAATCCGATCGGATCCAGACGGCTCCCTGATCGCGGACAAACGGAACTTCCCGCGGCGCGGCGGCACCGGCGATCTGCCGCAAGGCGATTTC
>CAZUTK010000093.1:0-7797 GCA_964623265.1 uncultured bacterium
GCGAGCGGAGAACCTCCGCCCCGCGGGGGGGATTTACATTAGGATGATCGCTTCCCGAAGGCAAATTGCCTTCAGAAATGCAAGAGCAGCAGAGGCTGTCTTAGCGGACAGCCTCTGTTTTATTCTATCGCGACAGCTGTTGAATGCAGTTAAACGGCTGCAACCGCAATCTCCTCCCGTCGTGCTTCACGCTGGGCGCGGAATCGGCGGTACCATTCAACGGTGCGTTTTAAGCCCTCGTCGAAGTCCATCGCGGCGCGGAAACCGAATTTCTCGTAGGCTCGGCGTGTGTCTAGACAGCGGTGGGGTTGCCCGTCCGGCTGAGAGGTGTCCCAGATCACTTCGCCTTGGAAGCCGGTCAGCCGGGCGATTTTAGCCACCAGTTCGCGGATCGTAATTTCGAAGCCTGCGCCGATGTTGACCGGTTCGGATTCGTTGTACCTCTCCGTCGCCAGCAGAATGCCTTCCGCCGCATCCGCCGCGTAGATGAATTCCCGCGAGGCGTTGCCTGTCCCCCAGACGGTGATGGAGGAGTCGCCGCGTTCGACGGCGTCCACGCATTTCTTGATCAGCGCCGGAATCACATGGCTGCTCTGCGGGTCGAAATTATCCCCGGGTCCATAGAGGTTGACCGGCAGCAGGAAGATGGAGTTGAAGCCGTATTCCTTCCGGTACGCCTGCGATTGCACCAACAGCATTTTCTTCGCTAAGCCGTAAGGAGCGTTGGTCTCTTCGGGATAACCGTTCCAGAGGTCCTCTTCGCGGAACGGCACGGGGGTGAATTTCGGGTAGGCGCAGACCGTGCCGACGGCGACGAACTTCTCAATGCCGCGCAGCCTGCCTTCTTCGAGAAGCTGCACCCCCATCATCAGGTTCTTGTAGAAGAATTCGCCCGGGTGAGCGCGGTTGGCGCCGATCCCGCCGACGACCGCCGCCAGGTGGATGACGATGTCCGGCGCCATATCGTCGTACATCCGCTGTATATCGGGCAGGCGCGTCAAATCGTACTCTTCGATCCGCGGCACGAGGATCCGCCCCGCCCGCCGCGCTTTCAATCCCGCCTGTACATATCCCCCTAGAAAACCGGCTCCGCCGGTGACTACGATGCGGCGACTCTCCCAGAAATTGCGCATTTGTTTCTTCCCCCCAAAGAAATAATTTCGCTAATACTCCATTTCCGCCACCAGTTTCTCTTCCTGCGCGAGGCGCAGATCATTGCGGCACATCATCTCGACCAGTTCGGTGAAGCGCACCCGCGGCTCCCACTGCAGCACCCGCCGGGCTTTGGAAGCATCCCCGCAAAGCAGATCCACCTCCGCCGGACGCAGGTAGCGCGGATCCAATTCGACGTGCTCCCGCCAGTCCAGATCGTGGAATGCGAAAGCCAGTTCGACGAATTCCCGCACGGAATGCGTTTCGCCCGTGGCGATCACATAGTCGTCCGGTATGTCCTGCTGCAGCATCAGCCAGATGGCTTCGACGTAGTCGCCGGCGAACCCCCAGTCGCGCTTGGCGTCCAGGTTGCCCAGGTAGAGCTTCTCCTGCAAACCCATCTTGATGCGCGCGGCGGCGCGGGTGATCTTGCGCGTCACGAAGGTCTCCCCCCGGCGAGGCGATTCGTGATTGAACAGGATGCCGTTGCAGGCGAAAAGATGATACGCCTCGCGGTAGTTCACCGTCTGCCAGTAGGAGTAGAGCTTGGAACAGCCGTACGGACTGCGGGGATGAAAGGGAGTCTTCTCCGTCTGCGGCGTTTCCGCCACCTTGCCGAACATTTCGCTGGAAGACGCTTGGTAGAATTTCGGCTTGCGGTCCATCTGCCGAATGGCTTCCAGCAGCCGCAAGCTGCCCAGAGCGTTCACGTTGACGGTGTAAACCGGCTGATCGAAAGAGACTCGGACGTGGGACTGCGCCCCCAGATTGTACACCTCATCCGGTTTGATGTCGTTCAGGATGATGTTGATGCTGTTGCCGTCGGAGAGGTCGGAATAGATCAGATTCAGCCGGACGTCTTTTTCGTGAGGGTCTCGGTAGAGGTGATCAATGCGCGACGTGTTGAAGGAGCTGCTGCGGCGGATCAACCCGTACACCTCATAACCCTTCTCGAGGAGCAATTCGGTGAGATAGGATCCGTCTTGGCCGGTGATGCCGGTGATCAAGGCTTTGGTCATACAAACTTTCGATAGGTATTTTCGTGGTTTCGCACGACGGCTTAAATTTTTGTGATGTGATGAAAATAAGACGAATTCGGAAAAAATTCAAGTGAATTATAAGAATTCTTGGGGCTGCCTGAATCAATAGTTATTACGTTGCGGCAAAGATTTCGGTGGGGAAACTGGAACCCCAAGCTGTTGGAAAAAAAGCGGCAGAGGATCAAAAAGGGGACTTTTTTCTTGACTTACCCCAGTTTTTTGTTTATCGTAATAGCAACGTAAAACAAAATTTGTGAAAGGGGGACAGGATGAGTATGCGCGCGGGGGGCTTTCGCCTCGTCCTGATTGCGGCGCTTTTAACAGGGATGATCATCGCGGTTCCCGCCGGCGGAACGCAGTTCGCCGGAGGCAGGGGGCTCACTATGGTGCAACTGCCCGCGGTGCTCGATCCCGGTCAATTGGGCGTCACTCTGCACACCAGAGCCTTCGTGAAGTCCGTGCCCAGCCAGACGGTCTCGGACGGCACGGGCGCCATATCCTTCAATTTCGGGTTCACCCGCCACGTCGAAGTGGGCTTCACCCAGATCCTCTACCAGGATCTCAACGTCTCCGCAGCCGCGAACAAATACAAGATTTTGGAGCAGATTCCAGACGACACGTATCTGCGCGTGAAGGTGGGCGGCTATCCTCTTACGATCGGGAACGCCTATTTCAAGCTGGGCGTCCTGAATCAACTGCGCTACCGCACCGGGCTGGTGCACAACGTCTACCTCGAACCCTACACCGGCGGCGGCATCGAGTGGGAGATTGATCTGCTGACCTCCTTCTACACCAATCCTCTCTACGAGGACAACGCGCTGGCGTTTCACCTGAATTTGGGCTATCTAAATCACAACGATGCGGGGATTGACACCAGCATCTTCAAGGCGGCGCAGGAATTCATCTTCGGATTGGCGGCGGTCTATCCCACCCGCCGTTTCGACTTCAGCCTCGAAACCCACGGCACGCTGTTCCTGCGCTATCCGCCGGAAAATGCCTACACCCGCGAAAATTATCAGTGGATTACGCCCGCCATCCGCTACAAGTTGTTCTACGGCTTGAACGCCATGCTCGGCGTGGATCTCCTGCTCTGGCGCGGCGAAGAGTCCAGCAAGGTGACCCTGCCCCCGGATTACCCGGAATTCCCAAACTGGCGCATCAACGGCACCATCTCTCTGACTCCGTCCACGTCCTTCTATAAACAGCCCACCTTCTCGCAGGTGGGGGATCCGATGTCCACGCGCAAGCTGCTGCGGGAACGCAAGAGCCTCTTCGAATGGGTGGTGGATGAGCAGGAGGGCGTCGAATACATAGACGTCGAACTGGAGAAGATCAAGGCGGAACGCAAGAAAGCCGAACAGGATCTCGAGAAGCTGAAGCAGGAGCTCGGCAGTCCGTAATTCTCAATTCGAAAAATCTCAAAAGGCGCGGCAACACTGCGCCTTTTATATTTTCGCCCGCAGGTCGGATTCTCCCACGAAGTGGTCACTCCTGATGAATCCGACACATGCTGGTTTCGTCCCCGCCGGGGGACGATGAGAAAATAGCCCAGCCATTTATGGCTGGGAAAACTATTTCATCAGCACCATCTTCTTCACCGCAGTGTGTTCCCCTGCTCGCAGCTGCGCGAAATAGACCCCCGAGGGCAGTTCCGATCCGTCGAAAGTGATAGTATGCAATCCTGCCTGTAGATGGGACTCTTCGAATCCGACGATCTGCACTTTCCGTCCGCCGACATCGAAGATTTCGAGGGTCGTGCGCGCCGGGCGGGGCAGATCGAACGTCAGCGTGGTCGTCGGGTTGAAGGGGTTGGGGTGGGGAGGATACAGCGCAAAAGCAGTCGGCGGAATCGCCTGCGGCTGGGGTGAAACGCCTGTCTCCAAGCCGAACCAGGCCAAGACCGATGTCAGGACTTCCGCTCGCGGCGTGGAGGACGCCAGTCCGGAGACGGCTTCGCATCCGAACGCGAAGGTGACGGTCTTGAAAGCGCCGCCGTCGTAGCGGACGGCTCCGGCTCGAGCCTGCGGATCGTTGCGGTAATGGTAGATTTCCGCCGCGCCCGAAAGCGCGCTCACCGCGCCCGGGGAAGTCTGATTGTTGCCCGATTCCGCTCCCAGAATCATCACCCAGGTGGAATCGCTGATCGGGTCGCCTGGAACGCCGTCCAGCACGTAATTGTTCACCGAACCCGCGACGGGCGAGGCTTTCAGATAATCGGCGAAAAAGGCGCTGGAACCGATATCTTCCACCAGATTCTGCCCGGAAAGCAGAAGGTTTCCGCCCGCGGTCAGAAAAGCGGCGAGCGCCGCGCGGTCGGATTCCGTCAGCGTGTTCTGCGCTTCATTGCCCGTCAGCCAAATCACCGCGTCGAACTGATTCAAGTGCGACAGCAGGATCGGTCCGGAGGCGGCGACGTCGTACGTGGAAAAGACCTGCCCCCAGGCGCGCAGAGCGCTGTCGTAAAACTGCTGATAGTGATCGCCGCCGTCATCGTCCACCAGCAGGATCTGCGGGTGGCCGATCAGGATCTCGAATTCATCTTCGGTTTGGTAGGATCCGCCGTTGGCGGTGATCTGGAAGTAGAGCCGGGTGAAGGACAGTTCCGCATCCGGCGAGATCGTGATCAGCAGGTTTTCCGGCGCCGCCACCGTCGCACCGGGGAGAATGTCGCCCAGTTCGAAGCTCTGCGGATTCAGCGTCAGGAGCGGATTGTCCGTGGTCACCGCGACGGTGACTCCCTGCGCCGCCGGCGGGTAGAGATAGCGAGAATCCGCCACGGAGAAGGCGATGGAGACGATTTCCCCGGGATCGTAGAAGCCGTCGCCGTTGCCCTGCGATCCGCCCGATCCGTTTTCCAGCGCCTGACCGAGCAGAATGGCCAGCATCGGATCCGCCCCCGGGCCGATGCCGTGCAAGCCGAACGCCTCGTATATTTCGGCGGAATGAGGTCCGCCGTTGGCTAAATTCCCGTCGTCGTCGTCCAGCTCCAGCACATCCAAAAAGTAGTCCTCCCAGGATTCAGCCAGATCGTATTTCGCGAAGTGGATCAAGGAATCCGCCGTGCCGGCGCCGATCCTCTCCCGCAGATCCCAGAGCGCACCGCCGAAGATGCGCCCGTCCGCGTGCACTTCCCCCGCCCAGTTGTCCGGATAGCGCAAGGTGTTGTCGAGATTGCGCATCACCTGACCCGAGACGTACAGCCCCCCTTCTCCGATCAGCGGTTCGTCCGTGATCGTGCAGGCGAAATAGTCCGACCAGCCTTCGTTCATCGCGCCGGGCTGTCCGGTGTAGGGCAGCATCCCCGGCGGGTAGATCATATCCGTCACTCCGTGCGTGTATTCGTGGTAGATGACGTCGCAGAAGAGCGCAAAATTCCGAAAGGTGCCCCCGCCCGTGCCGAAGTAAATCCCCGACCCGTTCCAGAAGGCGTTCTCGTAGCCGGTGCCGTATCCCACCGTGGCGGGCAGGGGAAAATCGAGAGCAGTGAAATCATTCTGCAGCGTCTTGAAGTATGCGTGCACCCGGTCTACGTGATAGTACATATTGACTTCGTCCTGGCGGGCTAAGTCGTAGTTCCAGGTCCAATTCAGCGGGGATCCGGTCGAAGCCGGCGAAGTGAAGAACGCGTCCGGTCCATCGTCGTTGTTCACGTCCACGTACAAGCCCTGCAGCTTCCCCTGCACGGTGTAGGTGCCGGAGAGCAAGCCGTTCAGAACATAATTCCCGGAAGAGTTGGTGTAAACGATGCTCTGACCGACGACGTTCACCCATTGGTTCTTCTGCGCCCAGGATTGCGGTTCGTCGTCCCAGTAGGCGGGGAGCACCCAACCGAGCACGCTGCCGGAGACGCCGTCGAACGCCGCGTCGTTGTACTGCAGTAGAATCTCACCCGTCTGCGCCTGCACGATGCCGGCGGGACGGAAATCCGCTTGATCGGTCGCCGCCAGGATCTGCCAGGCGGGGAGAAGCTCGAAGGTTTCGCCCGTCGGGAGCGGGTAGTAGATTTTACGGCTGAATTCGAGGCGCGCCGAAGGATCGTTCGTCAGCTGCGACAGCGCCTGACGATCGGTTAAGCGGAACGGAGCGGCGCTGCCTTGCGACGGAAAAAGGCGCGCTCGGACGGCGTGGAGGAAGCCGTCGCGGTTCAGCTTGCCGTCGAGGCGGGATCCGTAGATGGGGACGCCGCCGATCGCCGGCTGCAGGGAAATATGCCAGATCTCTTTGAATTCCCAGACGTTCAACGGGAGAAATTCCACTTCCGATCCCAAACCCCAGGCGGCGCGGAACCGGTTTGCCCAGCGGGTGAATTCCCGCAGCGCAGCGGATGAATTCGGCAGGAATCCGCATCCGGGGATCGGCAGAGGCGCGCCATGAGCCGCGAAGCTGAGCTCCGGACCCTCCGCGCGCACTCCCCGCCATGAATCGGCTCCCGAGCCCAGCAGGGAAGCCGCATCCAACGCGGCGGAACGCATAGGCGGCACGAGGAGCCGGGCGCTTCCGATAAGAGGATCCTGCTGAGTTGCGGGAGGAGCGAAGGCGAAGACGATTCCGGCGCAAACAATGCTCGAACCGGCGGCGATCAGGCTGAGAAGGGTGCGCGTTCGCGGCATAATTGACTCCGTGTTGGTTTCCATAAAATACGACGAGAAGCGCCGCTTGTCAAGCGCGAAACCGAGAAATGCGCCGTTCCGTGCCGATGACGGGGCGCGCAAACTGTTCGTGATGGATTTTCTTAGGATGGAATAAGATCGGGTTGGCGTTACGGTAGGGATCGGCGCAGCACCTGTTCGATCGGGCGCCCCTGTTCGACGGCGAGGATCAACGCTTCGCCTAAAGCGGCGTCGCCTTTGGAGATCAGCGCTGCCAGTCTTTCCATCCGCGTGGATTCGAATTGGACGGTGACTCCCGGGATTCGGCGGATCTCTGCCCGCAGGCGCCGCTTGACGGCGTCCAGTTCCGCCGCCGGCGCGAAGGGTTCTTCCCCCCAGGGCGTTCCCGGCTTGGGGATGAAGCTGGAAATGTTCAGATCGAAGCGCAGTTCGCAGGGCGTCTGCCGGCGCAGACGGCGCATCAGGTCGAGGATCTTTTCCGGAGGCTCGCGCTGCGGCAGTCCGATTAGAAAGTAAAGGCGGATTCTGCGGATTTTCGCCTTCGCCGCCCATTCCGCCATCCGCAGCAGGTCTTCGTCGGTCGCCTTCTTGCCCAACGCGGGGCGCAGCGCTTCATCTCCGGCTTCCGGCGCCACGGTCAGAGTCTTCATCCCCCCTTGCGCCAGCAGTTCGATCAGCTCCTCGTCGCAGCGTTCGATGCGCAGGGAAGAGACGGTGACTTCTCTGCCGGATTGCACGATCGCCCGGATCAGCCGCTTCAGCGCGGGGTGGTCGCCCACGGCGCCTCCGACCAAGCCGACTTTTTTCGCTCCCAGGCAGTCGCTGTGCGCCATCTTGGCGAGGATCGCGTCTTCTTTCGCGAAGCGGGCGGGAAAGACGCGGCGCACGACGCAGAAGAGGCAGCCGCGCGGACAGCCGCGCGTCAATTCAACCAGCCAGCAATCGCCGAAGTGCCCGGCGGGATGAACAGCGGACGAAGCGGCGGGCTCCATTGG
>CAZUTK010000094.1:0-7754 GCA_964623265.1 uncultured bacterium
TTCTATGAGACGGGGTGGAAATCCATCGTCATCGCCATGGCGATCACGAATTTCGGTCCGGATATGAATTTTGTGGACAGCCCTTTTCCCATGCCGATCAATTTCAAATTCGGGGGATCCATGCGGCTTCTGCAGGAGAACCCACATGCGCTCATCCTGGCATTCGAAGGCTGGCATCCCAACGACAACCTCGAGCAGTTCAACATCGGAATGGAGTACGGCTACGCCGATATGGCGTTCCTGCGGGTGGGGAAGAAGATCAACGGCACCAAGCGATACAGCTGGGATGAATATCTCGAGGATAACGACAAGGATCCTTTCATTGAGTATCCGATCATCAATGAAGACGGGTCCATCTCCACGGACGGTTTGACGTTGGGCGCGGGTTTGAAGATCAAGCTGCCGACGCTGGCGTTCCGGATTGACTACGCATTCACCAACGTGGACAAGCTGGGATCTATGTCCTTCTTTACCTTAGGGCTGAATATGTAAAGTTGAGGATCCGCGGGGAAGGCGCGGACCTCTGCCGAGAACGAGTGTTCGTGGGTGGCACTGCCACCAACCACATTGCGGGAGAAGAAAATGCTTGACAAACAGATCAGAACAGCGTTGGGATTCAGTCTGGGGTTCCTGACGGGATTGTTGATCTTGCAAGGGTGCGGAGAGATTTCCGGGGATTTTCATCCCAATCAGCCGCCGAGGGTGGAGATCGTCAATGTGCCTGGGGATGCGTACGGGGTGGACACGACGCTCGTGACCCGCATGCCGATCCAGGTGCCACAGTATAATCAGCCGGTCGTCATCCTCTCCATCGCCGGCGCCGCGATGCTTTCCGGGACCGCGGTGATTTATCCCGTGACGCCCGCCGCTCCCTTCGTCGAAGACGTGGATTATACGATAGATTACGGCGCGGGCACATTCACGGCGCTGCCTTCAGGATCTATGGCATTGGACAGCACGTATTACATTGATTTCATTTTCCTGATCGATCGTTACTATGTGTTCACCTACGCGCCGCTGATCCATTGGGTGGGATTTGATCCGGATGGGTTCATAGATCACTACAGCTACGCCGACGTCACCGATTTGACCAACCCGAATTTCATCGCGCAATTCCGGGCGGCAGCGGATCCGGAAGCGTTCATTCTGCAGCATCAGAATGAAGTCGTATGGCATGATACGACCGCCATGCAGGCTCGCATCTATCTGCTCTCGGCGCAAGGAGACACGACCGAACATCTGTTTTTCGTAAAGGCTAAGGATGACAAGGGGGCAACCAGCAGCAACATCGCCTTCAAGACTTTCTACCGCACCAATAACGCGCCCTACAATCCGCAGATCAAGCCGCTTTCGCAGCCGGATTCCGAATTCAGGCAGCAGTATGTCATCACCGACACGCTCTTCTGTCTGCAGGAAATCACGCCGCTCTGGCAGGGCATTTCCGTCAATTGGAAGAGCAGCGATCCGGACGACAAGAGCTTGTATCAGATTCCTCTGGAGTACTCTTATTATTTGATCAAGACGCCTGGAGATACCATCTGGGCTTGGAGCAATCCGAATTGGGGTTCGACTCAGCAATTGCAGATGTACGGACTGGAGACGGGGTCGTATTCGCTGACGGTTTGGGTGCGGGACGACGGCTACACGCTGTCCGCGGAACCGGCGACGATCACCTTCAATGTGATCCGCCCGACCTTCCAGTATCACATTCTGGTGATTGATGAAACCGTCAATTCCGGTATTTTCGAAGTATCGGGGGACTCGATCAACGCGTTCTGGCAGAATCTGCTGGCGGAGCTTGAGGGTCAGTTGGATAATGAGAATTACGTTATGGACGGGGTGGATGTCCGTTTCGTGGACAATTCCGACGTAGTTCCCGTGCAGAACAGCCCCATCCCCTATGCGCTGATCGGGCAGTACAAGCTCGTCATCCTCTACAGTGACGATCACATTCAGCTCAGCAGCCTCACCTACCGAACCAATCGAAACAAGGTGCTCGCGGACTATTTGGACGTGGGAGGCAGACTGTGGGTGGAAGGGAAGAACCTGCTGTACGGCTCCTTCGGGGGATTCGCCGGGGACAACGCGTTCACCAGCAGCGATTTTCTGGGCAAATATATGCAACTCGCCACCAGCCGCGCTTATTCGCCTCTGCCCGCCACTGCGCATGAATTCGTCGGTGCGATTTCCGTCACAGAAGGTCTGCCGGATCTGCAGGTGGATTCCAATAAGGTGAAGCAGATCAACCTTCTCCCTGCCGCCATCAACCGGATGGTGCTGCCGGAAGTGGATTGGTTCACCCGTTCAGGGAGCAGCGGCAATGCGCAGGGTCAGGCGGTGACGTTGTTCACGTATAAGTCCATCACGGCGGACACCATAGCGACGAGCCCGTATGTGTACAATGAAGACTCGCAGGTGGCGAGCGGCGCCACGCCGGTGCAGGCGACGATCATCCCCTTGAAATCCGGTCTGCTGGCGGTTTACCGCGTGGAGAACATCACCAAGGGGGTGGTCGCACAGATCAGCAGTTTCAACTCCACGCAGATTATCGTCACCTATCCGTACAATGAGCCCTGGAGCGACAGCGATGTACTGGAAGTGGATTACAAGTATAATCCGATTTCGGTGGCGCATCTCAAGCCGGTGGCTCTGCGCTATGAGGCGCAGCCCCGAGTTCAGAACACGATCACCATCAACGGGGTTCAGGTGAGCTATTACACATATACACTGGGTTTCCGGACGGGCTACTTCGCGTTTCCATTCTACTTCATGGTGAACGATCAGCAACAGGTGGAGACGATCGCGAAGGATATGCTGAACTGGTTCTTCTATCCCACCCTTCACTGGTCGCTGTGATCAGACCCTTGACACAGAAAAGAGACCGACGGTTCGTTCGGTCTCTTTTTGTTTGCGGTTTGGCGGCACTCACCCTGGCGTTATGCGGCGATCTGCTTTCCGGCGGGCTGCCGTGGGGCGTAGATGACGGCGTCAAGCGTCTGATGGCGCGGCAGTGGGTCGCGTCGGGCGGCAGGGATCTCGCCTTGCCTGCAGAGGATTCGCCGCTGGTGAACGAACAATTATATCCGGTGCCGCCTCCTTTTGCAGAGCGCACGGACGCGGGCTTTCGGGGGGTCTTCCCGGCTCTTTTTCCCATCCTGGGGGGGATACTTTACGCCGTATTCGGTTCATTCGGCTGGTATTTGCTCTCTGCTCTGAGCCTGATCGCGCTCCTGGTGGGGGCGGATAAATTGTGTGACGGAATCAGCGTTAAAAGGGCGCGGATCTGGGTGTTGCTGCTGATCGTTTCGCCGCTTCTCTTTTACAGTTTGACGTTCTGGGAACACCCATTGGCGCTGATCTGCCTGCTTCCGCTGCTCTTCGCGGTTCGGGGATCGCTGGATGCGCCGCGATCCTGGATGATCGCCGGATTCTGCGCCGGCGCGGCGGTGTATCTGCGGGTGGAAACTCTTCTGATTCTGCCGTTTTTATTGATTGTACCGCGCGGTGTTGTGCTAACTTTTGCGCGGAGATGCGCTAATTTCGGTCTGGGGTTCATTCCTGCGGGGATGTTCGCCGTAGTGGTCGAAAAAGTATGGGCGGGGCGGTGGATTCCGGCGCAAGTCGGCGTGAACTTGAGGCTCAGCGGCGCTCTCTTCCGGATCACGGAGCGCGGGGAGAAAATCCTCGCATTCCTGTTCAATGCGCCGATTCCTTGGATCGGATACGCCGCCGGAGTCGGCGGGATTGTGCTGTTGTCGCTGATTTTGCGCAGGCCGTTTCTCATTTTCATCGGATTGCCGATTTTGTCTGTTATAGCGCATCTGTACGGATTAGTTCGTTATGGAGCCTTCGGCATGACGGCTTTCAGCCAGGGGCTGTTTTTAGCGCTACCCTGGATCGGCTTAAGCTTGGCGAAGATCGAAGGTGAGCGCCGCGGATCGGATCCATTTCTGGTTGCAGGTTGGGGATTTATCGCGCTTTTTTATTTGATTGCGCCGGATCAACCCGGGATGCATTGGGGACCGCGGTTTCTCTTTCCCGCTTTGATTCCTCTCGGCTTGAGGACTGCTCGGGTTATATCGCGTTGGGATCGGCGAAAAGCGCGCTGGGTGGTGCTTGCGTGCGGAATCGCCGCGGTGCTGGCGGCGGGTTTGGGCGTCGCGGCGCTGGTTCAGCGAGGCGCAGCGGGGAGCAGGGTCAAGGCAATGATTCATTCAGCGCAGATGTCGGTTCTGATCGTTGATCAGTGGACTGCCGGGGCGGATCTGGAGCCGCTGTGGGGGACCAAGTCCCTCAAAGGCTGCGGAAGTTACACTATGGTTCGCGTCGCCGGAGCCGGCGATCTCGAAGAACTGCTGATTGCATTGCAGGGAAAGGCGAACCATAGCGCCATCGGCTGGCTGAAGCAGAGGGAAGACCTGCGCATCGAGGATTACCCGCTGACGATCGAGGCGCGGACTGCGCTGCCGGGCAGCGCGGGCTGGAAGGGCGAGTTGCTGCTCGGGTCCAAGACGGAAAGCGGGGATCCACGCTGGGGGCGACTCTTCGCGCACGCCGCTCGCCGGCGCGCGGAAAGAGGCGATCTCGAGGAAGCGTTGTGCTATTTCCGAAAAGCCTTAAAGGTGCTGCCAGAGGACGCGGATCTCCATTACGATCTGGCGATCTGTCTGGGGAGAATGGGCAGGATTTCGGAGGCGGAACAGGAGCTGGAAAAAACGCTTCGAATCCAACCGGATCATCAACCTGCGCGGGAACTATGGGGGAAGATCCGCGCTGTTCCTTGAGGCTCGCAGTTTTTGCAACAGATCGCGGGCTTCTGCGAATTGAGGCATAATGCGCAGCGCCTCGATGAGATGGCTTTCCGCCGCATCTGCAAAGCCCAGGCGCCCCAGCGCCAGGGCGTAATTGTAATGGTAGTAGGCTTTTCCGGCGTCCAGTTCCACGGCGCGGCTGAAGTAATCCGCCGCGGTTTCCGTCTGATCTTTTTCGGCGGCGGCGATCCCCAATTTGAAGTAACACTGCGCCAGGTTGATTCTGGCATCTTGATAATAGGGGAAAAGCCGCAGAGCGTTCTCATAGAGCGCACGCGCCGAATCGAGATCGCCCTGTTCGAAGCGGATCACGCCCAAGTTGTTCAGCGCGCGGGCGTCGTTCGGATTCAAGCGCAGTTCCGCGAGGTACTCGGTTTCGGCGGTCTTCAGGTCGCCTTCCGCATAAGCCGCCACGCCGAGGTTTAAATGGACCTGCCGATAGGTGGAATCCGCCGCCAGCGCGAGGTGATATTCCCGACGCGCCAGATCCAGTTTATTCTCTTTCAGATAGACTCCACCCAGGCTGAAATGCGCGTGAGCGGGATTTTCGGCTTCGATGCCCCAGGGATTGGTGTTGACGAAGATGCCGAACAGGAGGAGGAGTCCGAAATGCCGGAGTCTCTCCGCATCTATGAGACGGCTTCGTTTTTCGAAGAGGTGCATCAGCGCCGTCACCGCGCAGATCAGCAAAAAGGGGATCAGCGGAGCGCGGAAGCGCGCCGTCACGAAGAAGGCGACAACGCCGAGAGAATAGAGCAAAATGAATCCGAGAAACCAGCCAGGCAGCAATTTCTTTCGCCAGCCCAGCCACAATCCCAGCAACCCGAGCGGTCCGACGAGCCAGAAGCCCAGCCGGCGTAGGTGAGGCATAATCTGCGTTTCGCGGATGAAGAAGTAGAGGTCGCGGTTGTTGCTGACTTCCAGACGGTTCCAAAAGGCGCAGAATTTCTTCGCGGTGATCCGAACGGCCTGCAGAGGCTGCGTCGCGATGAAACGGCGTGCCAGGCGGGAATAGTAAGCGCTCACTTCGGAGGGTTTCAGGACGCGACCCTCTGCGCCGTACGCCAGATAAGAAATCATGGGGACGTCCCAATTCGTGCCCAAGCCCGGCACCACCGAGTGCAGACCGTCCGCCGAAGGGTTATTGCCGATGTAGAGATTGATGCCGCCCTGATTGGCGATCAGAACGAAATCGCCGCCTTTGTGGACGTTGTGCCAGGTCACGGGGAAGATGGGGAGGAAGCAGCCGGTCGTCAGGACGAATGCGCGGGTGATTCGCTGGATCGGGAAAGGGACCGTGGCGCGGACTTCCTTCGAGAAAAGATGATCCAGAATCAGTATGGGCAGCAGCACCAGAGCGCTAGGGCGGGTGATCGCCGCGAGTCCCAGAAGGATGCCAGTAAACAGGAGTCGAATGGAATTCCGTTCGGTTCTACTGCGTGTATAGCTCCACACCGCCGCGATCAGCAAGGGGATGAACAGCGTTTCGATCAGGAGTTCGCCGTCGAAATAGACCAGCATGCCGTACAGCGCCGTTCCGATGCCGGCGATCAAAGCCGCCGCGCGCTTGTGAGTTAATTCCCAGCCTAAGAGATAGGTCAAGACCGAGGCGCTCGTACCGAGCAGCGCCTGAACCAAGCGCGCCGCAAAGTAGCTGCCGTTCGTCAGGCTGTAAATCAGCGCGAGGAAGTAGGGGTACAGAGGAGCTCGGAAATAGACGCCTTCGTGCCCGATGCCGAGCCGCAGGATCTCCCGCGCCCAAGCGTCGTGATATTCGGCGTCCACGATCGGGTGTGCGAAGAAAGGAGTATCCGCCAGTTGAAAGACGTAAATCAGCCGCACCGCCAGCGCCGGAATCGCCACGAGCAGAACGTCATAGTTACGATTCAATTTCATCTTTCGCGCTCTGTTTGCTCTTGGTCCGAAAAAGCGCAGGCGAGCAGCCGGAGAATCCGGGGTGTCACGCCGGTGATCGCATCCGGAAGGTCGTCGTTGGTGGAATCACCTGCGTTCGATTCGATATAGGGCACCGGATTGCGGGTGTGCGTCCTGATGTGGATATCTTCGAAATTGCCGTGGTCTGATGTGATGATCGCGGTGACACCCGCGGCGGCAGCGGAGTCAACAGCCGCGTTCAAGAAGCGGTGCAGCATTTCTGCGTGAGCGCGAATTTGCGCGGGAGTACCTCGATGGCCCAGCACATCCGTCAGGAAATGTTCGTATAGAGTGAAGTGATACCTGCGGGCGATGCGGATCAGGATGCCGGCGGCATCTTCCGGAGAAAAGATGGGGATGTCCGGATAACCCTGTTCCAGCAGGATCCGATTGGTGAAGTCATGCACCAGCGCTTCCCCGCGCCGCAGTTGATCCAGGGAACGGAACGGTTGTCCGGAGGCTTTCAGGGCGTGACTGGTGACGGACAGACGGCTTGCGGGACCGGAATTTTCCGGGTGGCGGTAGGCGTTGGCGAAGGTGCCGCGAAGTCCGCACCGATGCAGGCGGACGAAGATGCTCTTTTGCCGCAGGACTTCGATGAGTCGCTGCGTGGGAAATCCCTGCAGGTGTTTCCCCAGGAGACGCGGCGCGTTGACGCCCGTCAGGAGCGCCGTCTGTCCGGTGGCGCTCTGCGGCAGACCTTCCACGCCGAGGGCGGCGTCCAGAGCATTCCAGGCGAGACCGGAACGGAGTCGTTCGGTTCGCATGGTGGGAAACAGATCCGGAAAAGCCGCCAACGGATTGACCGCGGGATCGGCGCTGCCGATCCCCAGACCGTCAATGAAGATCATCAAAATGGGGCGCGGGTCGGACGGCGTCATCTTCGAAATCCGGGTGAGAGAATCCTCGAGTGTGGCAGTCTGTAGAAATATAAAACGGCAGCGGATGAAATCCACGCTTTTTCTGCTGGAAAACGGATCGCGGCAAAGAGGCGGAGCAACAGTTAGA
>CAZUTK010000095.1:0-7664 GCA_964623265.1 uncultured bacterium
GGGATGCTTTGATCCCTTCCGATTCCCAAACTACGAAATAGACGCCGCTCGGTGATGAAACGGGACAGAAGCGCAGGTTATATTCTCCGACCCGATAAAATCGCTCTGGGATTTCCGCGACTTTCTGCCCGCGGATGTTATAGAGATCGAAGCGGGTATGGCCGGCTGAGAGCACTTCCAACTGCAGGTTCTGCAGAGAGCCGTACGAGGTTACACGTAGCTTCGGCTGATTGGAAAGAGAAGCCGTCATTGATCTCGGTAAATCATCCGCCAACTGGCTGCGTATTTTGAAGTAGCTGATGTCTGTATCGTTGAAATTTGCCGTGTCGCCCGGCGCATGAGTGGTCACCCAGAGAGAGTCAATGCCTGAGACGGTTGGAGTCCAGGTCCCGAAATTGACGGCGGTATTCCGATGCGGCAGGATGTCCACGTACTGACTGTCCCGCAGAGCTCCATCCACGGTCACCAAAATGTTCGTCAGACTCTGAGTACCCCAGTTGCCGACCAGTGCGGTGATTGGAATGGGTATTCCCACTGTCAAACGGCTCAGGTTTCGAGGCGACGTAACCAGAAGCACGCCGGCGTCTATTCCGGAGCCGAGATATCGGTCGCATCCCATCAGCGCCAGGTAGCAGGATGTCCAGGAAGCGTCAGTGTTCTGCGATCCCGCCGCCGAAGCCGGGATTCCACCGTCATTATCCTGGTCACGGCTGAGCAATAGTTGAGTCAACCTCAGATGATTCGTTTGATAGCGGGAATCGCCGGTGATATCGTACATCCCGCCCTGAGCGTTGCAGTATGCCACATTCCAGGCGTTGGACCAGCCGGCTTGAGTTGGTTCGTAAACCTGAACCATCGGTCCATAGGTCGCCAGCCACTCCTGACCGAGATTCGGATCGGATCGAAAGATCGAGTTGCACAATCCCCAGACGAACGTCCCCGAAGACATCGCCCACGATTCGAGGGCGAGCCGGTTCTGCGGATCGATCGCCACCCAGTTCAAAATTTGCCTGGCACGTTCCACCGCGACATTCATATATGTCGGATTACCGGTCGCTTCGCCGTACAGATAGAGATTTCCGCAGCACCAGCCGGTAACCATGACGTTCAACGGATCCGTGAACGGCAGAGAAGTCTGCAGGATGTAATTCGCGCTGGAGATAGCGTAGTTCCAATGCGCGGAATCCCCGAACGTAGTGCGGTATTGCAGTTCCGCCGCCAGCGCCCAGGCGCAATTGTGCGAGGAATAGTACCCCGCACCTTCCAGCCATGCGGGCCATTGATAGGCGTAGATCCAGGCGTCCTGAATCTCATCGTTGAATTGCGCGTCACCCGTCAGTTGATAGTAACGCGACCAGACCTGAATGGCTTCCAGCGTGTTGTCGGTTTCGATCACGTTGTAGTAGTATCCGGATTCCTCCTCGCGTTCGCCGCCGAAATTGACGCCGGGCACTTCGCATTGCAGAGGCTGTTCGAAACCGGCAATCTGGCAGAATTCGAAGAAGTGATTGTAGACAGCGTCTACTTCCGGCGCTTCGAAGAGCGTTTCGCCTCGATGGACGGTGATCTGTTCCGGCGGCACGTAAGGTGTGGCGGATGCCGCAGCGGTAGTCAAGATGATCCAGAGAACGACAGATCGAATCGTTCGCATAATCGCTCCTATTATGTAATGGATCATTCTATGTTCCAATATAAAGATACGCATTTTTCGCGTCCGCTGCAAGAGGTATAAAATTTTTGAAATTTCGGTGAGTTGATCCGATGTTTTGCAGGGTCGTTCAGCGCAGAATCCCTTCCAGTCTCGATACAACGATCGGCGCCAGGATGATCTGCCCGATGATGCCGGGTAAACCGGTGAGCGTCGCCACGCCCAAAGCCGTCAGCGGGGAAATGTGGAGTCCCAACAAAGGCGTCAGCAGCCAGACTCCCGTCGCCCAGGCGATGCGGCCCAGTATCATGGCGCTGATCAAAGCGGGATACAACCCGATCCGTTGCCTGAGTATCCCCGCGACGGCGCCGTACACCGCGGCTTCCGGAACCATCAGAATCGCTGAGGGGATGAGAGGAGGCATGCCGGTTAAAAATGCGCTGAGCAGTGGAGTGGTCGCTCCTATGACGGCTCCCCAGCGCCAGCCTAGCAGCAAACCCCCGATCAGAGGAGGATAATGGAGTGGGAGTAGGATCTGTCCCGCGATGCCTAACGTATGAGCCAAGATCGCGAGAGCGACCCCCGCCGCGATCAGCAGTGCGGCAATCGCCAAAGTTCGAGTGCGGATCATTCGGATTGAACGGAGGAATCAACCGCTGTGCGTTTGACTTCGAATAGTTCTTTCAGGGGGGCTTGCCAGAGATCCTGAGCGATAGATTCTTCGTTTTCTCGGGTGGTTTCGCGGTCTATCCGGGTTCGGACGGCAGGCAACAACGCAATTTCCAGTCGCACGCCGTCTTTTTCCGCCCAGGCGAGCAAAGGATCTCCTTGCAGAACCCGCAGCATGGAATTTCCGATCGTGCAGGGCGTGGAAATCTGCAAGCCGTCAATGATGCAGGAGGGCGGTGGTTCCCAACCGGCGGTGGTGTGTATGCGGAAGCCGAACGGACGATCCCCCCAAGTCGCGCAGAAGATCCCGCCCATGCGCATGCCGATAACCAGATAGGGACCCAGGTGTCCGTGAAACTTTTTCGCTTCGATCAGCTCGGGGCTGAGGTTCAACTTTTTTTCTGACATAAAGATGAAAATGCGGCCGATCGAGATAATATACTTCCTGAAAGTGCGGTGGACAAGTCTTTTCTCTCGATCTTAAACAAACGAAACCCCGACCCTCACGGGAGTCGGGGTTTCAAGTTTATCCGCCGGGGGTCCCCTTCGCAGGGGACTTCGGGCCCGAAACCGGGATCAAGTTAACCCCGGCGGCATCAGCGGAGGCAGCGCCGATAGTAAGTTCACAGGTCCTCATCCGTTCGCTGCTCAGGCGTCCCGATCTCGCCGGTCCTGTTCATCCCTCCCCCCGCATAAGGCAGCCCCAGTGGCATCGTCCTATGCGGTCAGTCATCCCTCCGGCGAGCCGGACGCAACTGGGGTTAAAGCAAACGGGATGCCAGAGGCGACGTTGGCTCCTAACAGCTTGTAATTTATGCGGATGCGTTTCGCAATCGAGAAAATCCAGACCTCCCCTGTCGGATTTTTCAACAGGGTGCCTCGGTTAAATTATTGAATTATAACGGGTTGAGAGGAGCGGAGAAAATGACAGGTGTCAAGGTTTCGACACGCGGGAAAGATCAGAGATGGGAGTGATATGGTTTCTATACAAGCGGCTGTCCGGCTTTCTTCGGCGGAATCATGCCAAGAGACTTTGAAGAAAGAGTATGAAACCTACATTGGGGATGAGGGCTTATTTGAATGTATCAGAGAAAACGTCTCGTTTCAATTGGATCCCGAGGAAACTTGTCTGCGCTCACCTACCAATGCCACCATCATCACCGACGCCAGCAGAGCCAGTCCCGCTCCCGTCAGGAAGGCGGCGTGCGGTCCCACGCGGTCCCAAAGCTCGCCGAAGATCAAGCTGGCGGGCAGCGCTCCCACCCCGACCGTGAGATGAAACCACCCGAATGCATAGCCGCGGTGCTGTTCATTCACCAGATCCGCGATATAAGCGCGTTCCACGCCTTCAGTTAGCCCGTAATACACCCCGTACAGCAGGAACAACACCCACACCGCCCAAACGCCGGAAGCATACGCGAAACCCACATACACTAGCGCGTACCAGACCCATCCGGAGAGCAGCGTGCGCCGCCTGCCCCAGGTGTCGGACAACCTCCCGCCGGGCATGTTCGTCGCCGACTTTACCAGATTGAACACCGCCCAGAGAATTGGGATCAGCGCCAGACTGACGCCCACATTTTGCGCCCGCAGAAGCAGAAAGGCGTCGGATGAATTGCCCAAAGTGAAGATGAACAGGCAGAGCAAATACTTCCGGAGCGCGGGGCTGAGTCCGCTGAAGGTGCCTCTCTGCCGGCTCGCCTCGGAACTGCGGGTTGCCGGCGCTTCTTTCACGAAGAAAATCAGCACCAGAAGCGCTCCGACCACCGGTATCGCCGCCAGCCCGAAGACCAGACGCAGATTCCCGGGCACCAGGAGCAGGATGCCCGCCGCCAGCAGCGGCCCGATGAAAGCTCCCAGGTTGTCCAGCGCGCGTTGGAAGCCGTAGGCGCGCCCGCGATCCTCCGGCGCCACCAGGTCGGCGATCAACGCGTCGCGGGGGGAGCTGCGGATGCCCTTGCCCATCCGGTCGGTCAGGCGAAGCGCGAAGATTTGCCAGAAAGCGGTCGTCACCGCGATCAGCGGGCGGGCGATGCCGGAGAGGGCGTAACCCAGAACGGTGGGCGCCTTGCGCTTGCGGAAGCGATCCGACCAGCGCCCGGCGAGCACCTTGAGGAGCGACGCCAGAGCTTCCGCGGCACCTTCCAGTGCGCCCAGCGCGACCGCGCCGACGCCCAGCACTCCCGTCAGGAACGCCGGGATCAGCGGATAGATCATCTCCGACGCCGAGTCATTGAAGAGACTGACGAAACCCAGTGCCTTCACCGGGCGGGGCAGAGGGGAGGGGGTGGTCATATTATATAAACAACCTGCTCTCGGCTTGCGCAATAACTTTATCTCGTAGGGCTCGACAAAGCGAGATCAGCCCTTCAAAGGAAAGTCCTCTATTCTGCTTGAAGATTTGCTCGGATAGTAATAAGTATTCCCACTCTTGAGGCTGGTTCAACCCTTCAGGTAGGTTTAAGGTGGACGCTTGTTCGCACCAAGCAACGGCGGCTCGCGCTTTTACTACCACATTCGAGCTGTCAATGTCCTTGTCCGCCTTAGTCTCCACTAAATAGATTTTATCTCTCGTTTTCACGATAAAATCCACCTCATAGTTCCGTAAGATCGCCGTGTGGTCTCGGTAGGTGATTTTCAACCGGTGTTTGCGGTCCAATTTAGAGAATGCTAAAACATCCGCCGATGTGTTCAGCACTTCAAGTATAAAGTCCCGCTCAAAGCCTCCGCCTTTCGGCTGATATCCGACGCGGGGGTAAATGCTCTTGTCCGTCACAATGGACTTGCTCTCCCTGACCATGACCCTAGGCACGTCCGAAAGCTTCGCCCAAATACCCCTAGATTCGTACTTATAGCCCTCAATCAGCTTTACGACCGCTTTGTGGATGATCTGGGTTATGAAGTCAAAAACAGGCGTGAAATTCAGAACGCAGTAGTTCTCCGATCGGTTGAAATCAATGGATTTGCCAAAGCAGACTTCCGAGGTGTAGTCATCTATAAGTTCAGCGATTTTGGCTTGCCCTGCGGTGATAACCGCCGCGTTGCCTCTATAGACAACCGCTCGCGTGGCTTGTCGCAGGAAAAAGTTGTAGTCGAAGTATACGTTGTCCAGTTTCCAAGTCTTACCCTTCTTTCCCGTTTCCATGTGGCGATCGGTAATGCTGAGCTTGGAAAGCATGTTTTTTAAATTATCGAAATCACTGCTATACTTGGGCAAGCTCTTAACATCAACCTGAGAGAGCTCCGGCATCCTGCCCTCGTCGTAAATCTGAATGGGCCAGGATATGTCAAAGTCCTTGAGTCGTTCGGGGGGGACGGCGTCCACCGGCATAAGATCGCCGGTCGAAGCGGTGCCGCTGGTATCCCCTCCTCCGATGACGAATCCTTCGCGCCGGAGGGCGTCGTAGAACGCCCGAAATCTCGGGTGTTCCACAATGAAAAGAAAGTCCAAAGAATTGGACGGGATTCTGTTGCGTCGTATCTCGTTATAAGCGTCCTGCTTGGCATCCTGCAGTTCGGGGAAAGCGTAGGCGGGGAACATCAGCCTCAAACCCCGTCCCACGATCTGCTCTAAGAGCAGGTCTGCTTCGGTGGCTCTTAAAACCACCACCACGCAGATATTGTTCTTATCAAAGCCCTCTCTAAGCATTAAAACCGAAATGACCACGCGCAAGGGATCGTCGTTCATGTCTATTTTATCAAGCCGTTTGCGGGCTTCCTCAAGCCCCTTGTCAGGCAACTCCGAGTGAATAACCATGACCTGGCGGTCGTCGTAATTATTGCCGTTTTCATCCGTGAGGTTTATAAAGTGCTCGCGGGTCAAGTCGGCAACGTCGGTGTTCTCGCACAGCACCATCAGCACCGGCTTTTTCTCTAATCCCTTTGCCTTGAATTCCTTCGCGAGTTGTTCAAGCTTCAACCTACCGATGTCTATGAGCAGCTTTTGCCCGGCGGAAAGTCCGATGATTTCGCCCCGACGGTGTCCGCCTTCGGGCTCGTGCCGTTCCGCCCGAAAGTCCAGGTCTTCCAGGGCTTCCCCGCCGATGGCTTGCCGTTCTTCCAGAAAAAGCTGCTTGACCAGCATATGCTGCATGGCGCTGATCAGGTCGTAGTCGTAGATGATGTGCGGAAAAAATTCCCGCTTCTCGCCGCTGCCGTAGAACGGCGTCGCCGAGTAGTCAATCTGACAAAACGCCCCTAACTTGCCTTTGTGATTTTCCCTTAACCGTTCAAAGAGCAAGTTCATGAACTTGCGCCACACTAACTCCTCACCGGTTGCGCTCTTCTTTCCGTGAACGTGATGGGCTTCGTCGTTCATGACGATCAGGTCAGGGTAATGCGACAGGAAATCAAGCAGCACTTCCCCGCGCGGGGCTTCTTCTACGTCTTCGCCGGTGTACTGCGCCCAAAGGTCGGTCGCGCCCTTCTTCAAGCGGAACTGCTGCCAGTTGGTGATTAAGACAAAAGGGCCGTCCGGCGGCGTAGTATTGGCGTGCACGTCGTCGGGCTCTTTGATTTCCAGGTGAAAGCGTTCCCGCCAGCGGGCCCAGTCGGGCATGAATAGGGAACGGTTGTAGTCGGACGTTTCCGGGTTCCGATCGCCGGTCTTGGGGTCACGCTTGCCTTTGAATGAATCCAGTAGGCGATTCAAGACTTCGTGCCCGGGCGTTACTACCAGAAAGCGATAGGAGTATCTGCCCGGTTCTTCGTTCAGCTTATTGAAGTACTGCCAGACCAACAGAGCGGCTAAGACCCATGTCTTGCCGGAACCGGTGGCCATCTTCAGGGCGTACTTGGGGAAAGGAATTGTGTCCACTTCCTGCTTCAGCGGTAAGTGTTGGTAAAGGGTTTCGGGGGCAACCCGTTCAAAAAGCCCTGTTAGCGTCGGCTCTTTCAGGATTTCGTAGCAATAGACCGCCGTCTCGACGGCTCTGCGCTGGCAATCGTAGAACTTCTCCTCGACCTCGTCATCCCGCCCGAACCAGTAATTAAAAAGCTCAAGCGTGGTCTTTGTAACGCCGGGCCAGCCCTGATCCGCCCACGCTCTAACTTCGCCTTCTAAGGCTCTGGAGAGATACAGCTCGGAAAAGGCTTGATTGTTTTTATGTTTCGTCATATTTCCTCATTGTCATTCCCGCGAAAGCTGGAATCCAGATCAAGATTCCGGATCCGGTTTACGCCTGTCCGGAATGACAATTTTTGCATGTCATTCCCGCGAAAGCTGGAATCCAGATCAAGATTCCGGATCCGGTTTACGCCTGTCCGAAATGACAGTTTTTGCATGTCATTCCAGCGAAAGCTGGAATCCAGATCAAGATTCCGGATCCGGTTTACGCCTGTCCGGAAT
>CAZUTK010000096.1:0-7632 GCA_964623265.1 uncultured bacterium
GAATCTCGGGAATCCTTTCGCGCTGCAGGCTTCCGATTCCTGCCCGCCCGGGACGACGGTGCCGCTGCAGTTGATCGTAACGGCGAGCGGCTATGCCGATACGATGCTGGTGAATTTCACCATTGGACAGATTTCGTTGGTGGATCCAACGGGACCGGACGGCTACGGCTACCGCTGCTATGAGAATCGGGACGTCCAATACGCGCAGGCACCCGTCTACAACTGGATCGAGGCGTCTACTCAGCCGGGGCACGTGCAGCTGAACCTTCCGGATTACGGCGAAGAGCAGGACTGTTCGGTGCTGCAGACGCTGCCGTTTCCCTTCCGCTATTACGGATGGAATTTCAATCAGATGACGATCTGTTCCAACGGCTGGATCGCCATGGGCGCGGCATATATGACGGGCACGCAGTCCTCCACATTATTCGACAACGCCCGCAACTGGAACATCCCCGGCGCGCTGGGACCATCCGCCATGGTCGCGCCTTTCTGGGACGATTTGCAGATGGGCAGCGGATCGGTGCATTACTGGTATAATTCGTCGGAACATTACATCGTCGTCGAATGGAAACAGGTGCGCACGGCCGGCGGCTGGGGTGAGAACACCTTCGAAGCGATCCTCTATGATCCGGCGTACTATTCCACTCCCACCGGCGACGGCGAGATCGTCTTTCAATATGCGCAGTTCAATAACGTGGATGCGGATGAAAACTACTGCACGATCGGGATTGAGAATCCGCAGCAGTCGGACGGCGTGAAAGTGACTTATGCCAATTATTACTCGGCGGGCGCCGAGACGATCACAGCCGGCACCGCACTGAAATTCAGCACGGGATTCAATTTCACGCCGATCGTTCCCAGCGTCGAGATCACGCTGACTCCTTATGGCGCTCCGATCGTCATTCCGGTATCGGGCGGGAGCTTCACCTTCGATGTATCCATACAGAATCAGGAGACGACCCCGTTGGCTGCGATGGCGTGGATCAACATCACTTTGCCCAGCGGAAGCATCTATGGTCCGGTCTTAGGTCCTGTGAGTTTAACGTTGCCGCCCGGCGTGCCGATTCTGCGGCAGCGAACGCAGACGGTTCCGGGATCCGCGCCGCCGGGAGTTTATCGGTACAATGCGTATGTGGGTTCCTATCCCGCGACGCTCTGGGATTCCACGAGTTTCGCCTTCAGCAAACTGACGGACGGTTACGAGCGTTGGGAGGCTTTCTGGAAAAATGACGGGGAGTCGTTCTCGGATGTCGTCGGATCGGATGAAGAGGGGATACCGCATCGGTTTTTATTGCACGGCGTTCAGCCCAATCCCTTTAATCCTGAAACCCGTATAGTATTTGAATTAGCTGAATCCACACCGGTGGATCTCAGCATCTACGACTCGCGCGGACGCAGAGTGGCGGAACTTGCTCACGAAATGCGCGCCGCCGGCATCCACGAACTCATTTGGAACGCCTCGATTTTTCCGTCCGGCATCTATTTCTGCGTCCTGAGGGCGGGGGATTTTCGCGCCGCGCAGAAGCTGGTGCTGTTGAAATAGGGCGTGACCCAGCAAGGGGACGCAAAAGCGGCTCTGCGGAGCCGCTTTTGCTTTCTGTTGAGGAGGAGTATGAAGAGATGAAATTCGGTTTGCTTCACCCTTCGAAGATGGGTTTTTCCTGTTCCACGAACCACATATCCGGTTTTTCGAGGTACGAGAGGCTCTCCGAAAACATCCGATAGTGATCGCTTTCGAACATAAAGAGCCAGTCGTACATTTCTTTGATGTGGGGGAATTTCGTTTTCGCGGATCTTTCTTTGTAGAAATTGGATGCCTTGGTCTCCAAATCCATGGCGGTGCGGTACACATCCAAGACGCCGGTATCGGATTTAACCGTGCCTTTCAGATCCTTGCGGGCTTCTTCGAAGATGGTCTTCATGCGGATTTTGTAATCCGTGTGATCCTTAGGCAGGATAATTCCTTCACCGCCTCGTTTTTCCTGCAAGGATTTGTGGAACTCCTTGATCAGGAAAATGTGCTGGCATTCGTCATTGGCGATGGAGGTGAAGAATCTGCGCGCCACGGGATTTTCGGTGCGCTGAGCGGCTTCCTGGAAATATTTATAGCCATCTTCTTCGGTTTTCAGGGCGATTTCCAGCGCCTGAAGTTCCTCTTTCAAAGCTTTTTCATCGGTCATAGGACCTCCACGGGATGTTTTATATATATAATGAAGTTTTTTTACCATTAGACCGATTCGACGGCTTTAATTTCGGGATGGTTCTGCTTCAGGAGGCGTTCGATCCCTTGCTTCAAAGTCATCTGGGACATCGGGCAACCTCCGCACATCCCTTTCAGGCGCACCTTGACGACGCCGTCTTCGTTCAATTCGACCAGTTCGACATCCCCGCCGTCTGCTTGCAAGGCGGGGCGGATTTGATTCAGGCTTGCCTGGATTTTCTCACGATCCATTTTCCGGTTCCTTTTTCCGAGTTGACAGGTTGGTTTGGGTTATAGTTATCAAACGGATTCATTCGTGATTCGTTCCCGTGCGTGCCGAAATTGGCGCGCTGGAAAAAAGGATGCCGTTTTCGCGGGCTCGGAAGGAAACAGCAGGTTTTCAGGCGACTTTCGACCGGGAAGTTTCCACCCAGTTGACCGCGTTTTCCGGCTGCTTGCCGCTCAGAGCACTCAACAGGTTGTGCGCTGCCAGGAGAGCCATTTTTTCGCGCGTTTCGACCGTCGCCGAACCGATGTGCGGCGTCAGGACGACGGAATCGAGATCGCCGATCTTTTTATGGATTCCGGTGGTATCCACATAAACATCCAAGCCGGCGCCGGCGATGCGGCGTTTCTTCAGAACCCGCACCAGTTCTTCTTCCTGAATCAGTGCGCCGCGGGCGATGTTGATCAAGAAAGCGCTGCGTTTCATCAGCTTCAGTTCGCGGGATCCGATTTTCCCCTGGGTATCGCTGTTCAGGGGGACCGCCAGCACGAGGAAATCGCTCTGGCGGAACAGCTCCGGAAATTCCACAAATCGAGCCCGTAGGGATTTTTCGAACTCTGGTTTTCGGCTGCGGTTGTGGTAGATGATGCGCAGGTTGAAACCGAAAGCGCGGCGGGCGATCGCTTGCGCGATTCGACCCGCGCCCCAGATGCCCAGAGTCTTTCCGGAAAGCTCCGTTCCCAACAGCAGATTGTGCCGCCATCCGTCGTAACCGCCCGACTTCACCAGGCGGTCTCCTTCGGGGATGCGGCGCGCGACGCTCAGGAGCAGACCCCACGCCAGGTCCGCCGTGGCGTCCGTCAGGACGTCGGGGGTGTTGGTGACCCAGATGCCGCGCCGGGTGGCGGCTTCCACATCAATGTTGTCGTAGCCGACGGAGAGGGTGGAAATAACCTGTAAATCCGGAGCGGCGGCGATCAACTCCTCGTCAATCCGATCTCGTAAGGTGACCAGCAGGCCGTGAACGCCCGGGATGTTCGCCCGAATCATTTCGCGGGTGGCGAGTTCGCCGGTGCGGTTATAATCGAAGCGGAAATTTTCCTGCAGGTATTCTATGACGGGAGCGACGGGATCAAAAGAAGCCCAGACTCTTGCTTTGTCCATATATTTCATCCGTATTCCTAAAAGATATTACGCAACGAAAAAGAAAATTACAAGCGCTTTTGTGAAAATTCTGCAGTGAAGAAAAATGCAACAAAGAAGGGCGATCTTGCTAATCGCCCTTTCGCGAAGCGGGAAGACCACCGCAAAAAAACGGCGTCGGGTTCGATTCGGTTCTTTGAACCGGAACCATTTCAGAGGAGCGGCTGCCCCGGCTTCCAGCTCGCCGGACATAAACCACCTGTCTGCAATGCGCACAAGACGCGCAGGATTTCTGGCACGGATCTGCCGACGTTGTTGTCGTGGACCAGATGATAGCGCAGCACGCCATCAGGGTCAATGATGAAACATCCGCGCAGCGCGATCCCTTCCTCCTCCAGCAGGACGCCGTAGCTGCGACTTAAGGCATGGTTCTTGTCGGACAACAGGGGGAAGTTCAGGGTCTTAATCGCATCGGTCTTCGACCACGCCAAATGGGAATAGACGCTATCCGTTGAACAGCCGAGCACGACGGCGTTCAGTTTGTCGAATTCCGGTTTGAGTGCGGCGAATTCCGTGATCTCCGTAGGACAAACAAAGGTGAAATCCAGGGGGTAGAAGAAGAGGACCTTCCAGCGTCCGTCGAAGTCGGCGAGGGAAAGGTCGCGAAATTCACCGTTGATCAGAGCTTCCGCTTTGAAATCGGGAGCTTTTTGTCCGACCTGCAAAGCCATAACGTTCCTCCTTTTCCATCATTGTGGGAATTGACCGATGTTTTTGAATTTGTGCAAGCTTGAATCCAGCATTATTCAGAACACGAAAGATACGTCGAATCGGGGATCGTCGTTGGCAATTCCTACGGGGATTGCCGGCATAACGATTCCGCGGCGGGGGTATCCGTGAAAAGAATAACGAATTCTCTAATTTTCACTGTTATTTCGCGGGAAGTTACGTATTATGTAGGTAATAAAAATTGATAATCCAGTTCAAAAACACAGCCGAAAAGGAGGTATTATGCCGAGCAAGAAGAACCCGATTTTGGAAGCATTGAATGAGGCGATCGCCGAAGAGTTAACCGCCATCACGCAGTATATGTGGCATCACGTTATGGCCACCGGCCTGGAATCTCCTGCCGTATCCGAAGAGTTCAGGAAGGCTTCCATCGAAGAGATGAAACACGCCGAGATGCTGGCGGAGAGGCTGAATTATCTGGGCGGAATCCCCACGACGAAGCCCCGCGAGATCAAGATCGGCGGCGACTTGAAGAAAATGCTTCAGGATGATCTGAACCTGGAGCTGGAGGCGATCGCGATGTACAAGAAATTCATCAAGTTGTGCGGTGATGACACCACCACCCGCCGCCTGCTTGAGGAGATTCTGGAGGATGAAGAGGGTCATGCCGACACCTTTGAGACTCTTCTTGATGTGAAGAAGTAAACGTCATCGAAACCTGCGAGGGAACGCCCCGTCTGGGGGCGTTCCCTCTCTTCCTACGCTGTTCACGCAGAAAAGAATGCGGTTGCGCTTGCGTTTGCCGCAAATCTTTGCTATATTCTTCAGGACAAGTCTTATTATCGCACAACCTATGAAACACGCATCTTATCGCTTGAAACGCAGCGGACATCGTCTTATTTTCCTAACGGTGGGGATCTGCTGGATTTCTGCTGCCGGCATCTCTTCCGCAGCGTCGCCGCTTCCTGCCTGGGCTCGCTATGGGATGGTGGTTTCGGCGCATCCGCTGGCGTCGCAGATCGGATTGGACATTCTGGTTTCCGGCGGAAACGCCATAGATGCTGCAGTAGCGACTGCGTTTGCGCTGGGGGTGGTAGAGGGATACTCTTCGGGGATCGGGGGGGGCAGCTTCACTCTGCTGCATCTCGCCAACCGCTGGGAGACCATCGCGGTGGACGGCCGCGAGACCGCACCCGCCGCGGCGAAAGCCGATATGTACGTGGATAAGACCACCGGTCAGGTGGTTCCGGAATGGTCCACGACGGGTCCGTTGTCCAGCGCTGTCCCCGGACACCTGGCGGCGCTGAATCTCATCCTCGAACGGTATGGAAGCATGAGCCTCGGGCAGCTGCTCGAACCGTCCATCGCTCTGGCGGATTCCGGTTTCGAACTGTCGCAGACCTACGCCCGCATTCTGGCGAATCAGCAGGAAAAGCTCAAGCGATTTCCGTCCACCTTCGAGATCTTCTTTCACCCCGACAGCACGGTGCTGGGGTTGGGTGAGCGGCTCGTGCAGCACGATCTGGCGCAGACGTACCGCTTGATCGCCGAGGAAGGCGACAGCGCCTTCTACGAGGGGGAAATCGCGGGACTGATCGTGAATGCGATGAAAGCGAATCAAGGTCTGATCACTCTGGAAGATTTGGCGTCTTATCGTCCCAAAGTTCGCAAGCCTGTGCTGGGATCTTATCGCGGTTATACAGTCTATTCCATGCCGCCGCCCTCGTCGGGCGGAGTGCATTTGATCCAGATGCTGAATATTTTGGAGCGTTACGACCTGCATTATCTCGGGCTGAATTCATCCGAGACCATCCATCTTCTGGCGGAAGCGATGAAGCGCGCTTTCGCGGATCGCGCCGCCTACTTAGGGGATCCGGATTTCGCGGATGTCCCCGTCGCCGGATTGATCTCGAAGGCGTATGCGGATAGTTTGAGCCGTTCGATTTCGCGTTTCAAGCAGAGCTCCGTCAAAGGACCTGGGAATCCGGCACCGTATATGCCCGAAGAAGCGGAGCTGACGCGCGGCATGCATACCACGCATCTTTCAGTGGTGGATCGCTGGGGGAATCTGGTCGCCATGACCTGCACGATCAACACCGGCTTCGGTTCCGGTTTTGTGGTGCCCGGCACGGGGATTCTGATGAATAATGAGATGGACGATTTTTCCGCCGCGCCCGGCGCCGAGAACTTCTTCGGATTGGTGGGAACCGATGCCAATGCGATCGCGCCGAAGAAGCGCCCGTTATCCTCGATGACTCCGACGTTCGTATTTTTTCAGGGCAGGCCGTTTCTGATTCTGGGCAGCCCCGGGGGACCGCGCATTATCACCACGGTGCTGCAGGTGATCTCCAATGTGATTGATCACAAGCTGGACATTCAAGCCGCCGTGGATGCGCCCCGCGTTCACCATCAGTGGCGTCCGGATCGCCTCTTCGTAGAAGACGGCATCCCCGCGGATGTGATTCAGAACTTGATCTACAAAGGATACGATGTGACGGCGGGAGGATACTGGTCCGCCGCGGAAGGGATTCTCATAGATCTGGAGACGGGCATCATCTACGGGGGATCGGATTCGCGGACGGAAGGGGCGGCAAGAGGGTATTGAGTCGTCTCGATTTGATTCAACAATATGTGGTGAGACCTATGGCATATCAAGAGATCATCGCCGCACGTCTGACGGAACTGCAAGACGGGCAGATGAAAGCCGTTGAGGTCGGAGAACAGAAAATTCTGATCGGGCGCTGCGAGGGCAAATATTATGCGGTCGCTTGTCATTGCACGCACTTCGGCGCGCCGCTGGATCAGGGGCATTTGCAGGGGGATCGGGTGGTTTGTCCCTGGCATCACGCTGTATTCGATCTGAAGAGCGGGGATCTGTTAGAACCGCCGGCGCAGGAGGCTCTGACGAGTTTTGAAGTGCAGGTTCGGGGCGAGGACGTCATCATTCTGGTGCCGGAAGATTTCCGGCAGAGACGCCTGCCCAAGATGAGTCGCCGCAAGCTGGAAGATCGGCGGGAATTCGTCATTATCGGCGGAGGCGCCGCCGGGGACAGCGCCGCGCAGAAGTTGAGAGAAGCCGGCTATGAGGGGGGGATCACTCTGATCACGCAGGAGACGAGGCTCCCTTATGACCGCACCAACCTCAGCAAGTCGTATCTGCAGGGGCTGGCGAAGGATGACTGGATGCCGTTGCATTCGGAGGCGTTTTATCAGGATCACGACATCGAAATCCTGACGGGGAAGAAGGTGACGGAAGTTCAGCCGCATAAGCGAGAGATCGCCTTCGAAGATGGTGCGAAGCTGAATTACGATAAACTGCTGCTGGCGACGGGGG
>CAZUTK010000097.1:0-7624 GCA_964623265.1 uncultured bacterium
CCCGATCAGTGCCGCATCTTCCGCCCGCAGATCACTCACGGTTTCAATATGCCTACGGGGGATGATCAAGACGTGAACCGGCGCCTGCGGGCGGATGTCGCGAAAGGCGACCAAATCATCGTCGCGATGCACGATTTCCGCAGAAATCGAGCCCTGTGCGATTTTGCAAAAAATGCAGTCCATCGGATTCCTCTCAAATTGAAGCGGTTTCCATTCGTGAACGCACTCGTTCGAGCGCGCAGATCCCGGCAATTTCGGATCGCAGTCGGCGCTGACCCAGATTGAATCGAATTATCTTCTTTTTTTGTACGAGTTCCAATTCCTCTGCGCTTATCCCGGCTTCCGGGCCGATCACCAACAACGCGGCGCCTTTAATCTCATTTAAAGATCCCCCCTCAGGATCAGCGCAGAGGATTCGGTCGAAATTCGACAGCGAAAAAAGCTCCCTGCTGGGGATCGGTCCCATGATCCTCGTCAGCAGACTGCCGCCGGATTGCTTCAGAGCTTCCACTGCCTTTTTTTCGGCTCGTTCTTTCCTGGATGCCGTCCACCGGATCGCGGTGTGGTCGTATTCGGTCAACCAGATTTCGGTGACTCCCATCGCGCAAGCTGCTTCGGCTAAGATTTCCCAGCGGTTCGATTTCAAACAGGGCAGCGACAGCGACAGCGGCACCGGCGGCTTTTGTTCATGTTTTTGTCTGGAGCGAATTTCACCCTGCCACTGATCCGCCCTGCGTTCCTTCAAGATGATCCTGTATAAGTTGCCCTGTCCGTCCACTGCGCTGATTTCTTCGTTTCTTCCCTTGCGGAGTACACCGCTGATATGATGGCTTTCCGCCGCGCTGAATAGTACGGTATCATCCGTTATTCTCCGGGGATCCAGAAAGAACAGGAAAAGATGTTGCACGGTTTTCATTCCTCAAAATGCAATTCCGAGTCTTGCAGATACTCGCGCTTTTCGAAGCGGTAGTTCCGGATTCATAGATAGTTCCACGCGAAAGATATTGACGTACGGCAGCATAAAGAGCAAACCTCCGCCGAATCCAGTTGAAATGGATGACACAGCAATGGATTTCGCTTGCGTGTAGATATCGCCAACATCCGCGAATAAAGATACCGCTAAACCGTATTCTAGATTGCGGAAGTATCGTTTCAGAAAGGGCGCGTGTTCCCAGGTGAAGTAGCGTATCGGAAAGAGGATCATTCTTGTTTCAAGCGATGCCTTCCAAAAAGAGATTCCTTCGTCGGAAAGACCGGCGCTTCGGATCGGGAATGAATCACCGGAAACGAACCAGTCGTACGGGGGCACAGCTCCCCAGCCGGGACTCCATTGTGTCCTGATTGCGAGAGTTAATTTATGGAGTTGCATGTATTTACGAGCATCCAACGCGATTCTCCGATAGTTTCCCTCCCCATCCAGTAACCAGCCGCTCACCAATTGCCCTTGCAAAAAAAAGCCTTTCTGCGGATAGATCCTCGAATCGCGCAGATCCCAGAAACTCACGCACTGTACCTCGAGAATGCGATCGAGACCGCCGCTGCCGGCGAGCTGCCGTGGATCATCGGCGCGCACCAGACGAAATTTTACACCCGCCTCGCTCGTAGATTCAATGCTCCAACGTTTGCCGATTTTCAGTTCCGCGGATGTATGGTGCTCTTCCAGATCCAACGATTGCAGATCCAGGCGCCGGCTGGATTTTGTAATCTGCGAAAACGCCACGGAACGGCTGAGCGCGGGAGTGCCCTGCACCCAGGGATTGAGATGCGACCAGTGATATCCACGATCCGAACCGCTCCAGAGATCTACTGTCAGCGATTCGTTTCGCCCCCGGAAGTTTTGCTGCAGATAGCGGAACCCATACACCAGTTCTTTCGGATCGTTGTCCTTGAAATTCCAATACGGCAGGGGGAAAATATACCACTTCTCCGTTACGCGGACAATGAGAATATTTTTTCCGTTTTGTTCTGTCAATATGAATTCCACCCGATTGAAGAGATTCAGGTCTCGGATGCGAAGCAGATCAATTTCGAGCGAATTTCTGCTTGCGACGGCACCGACGCGCAAATGCATTTCGCGCAGGATAATCTCTTTGCGGGTAACCTCATTCCCTTCAATTTCGATGGCATCCAACGGGATAGTCAGGAGGCGATCTTCCTTCACGGTCACCTGCGGCATGGCATCCCGGTGGAACAAACTGACCATAACGAACGCAAGACAGCAGACTAACAGTCGTCGTCGTCTCAAGGGGATGTCATCTCCAGGTTACCCGTAAATCCAGGTTAACAATCGTATAGTCGTCCCTCCCCCACTCATGCACCCAGGACATATCGCCGCGCGCATCAAAGCGCATTCCAGAAGCGGAAGGATAGGTTAATTGCAGAAGCGGACCGAATCTCAAGAGATAGGCGAAAGGTATCTTCAACAAACCTGCTATAGGATCCTGATTGTAGTCCCAACCTTTCCTCTCATAAAACGAAAAGCCGGATTCGAAAAGTACACCCGACTGAGTTTCTCGGCAGATTCGCAAGATCGCGCGGTGAGTTCGATATTCCTCCGATATTTGCTGGATCCAATCATCCCAGAGCAGCCGCCCGCCGTCCTCGAGATCCAGCGCATACTCCACCGTGACATTCCAACCGCGGCGAATCCTCCAATGCACGGAATCGCTGAATGTATAGCGGCGATAGATCGTACTTTTGATGAAAGCCGGATCGAGTTCAAAATCGTAATCCGTCGTGTTGGCAACGAGTTCGAAGCGAGCCAGATTCTCCACGCATGCCGCAGGCATAAAAGATATTTCCGGACTCAATTTGAAGATGCGGTTCCAATTATTTTGATCACTTTTTTCACCGTAAATGTACACCAGGTGTTCCATAATCACCTGAGCGCTGTTGCTTATGCGGAAACGAGGTGTTAAAATATGCCCGTAAAAGAGGTTCATTTCATAGCGGAGCCTGTCGCGATCGTCGAAATTAGAAGTATCCGAAGTATCATATTTTTTCTTGCGCACGGCGGACGAGAATTCCAGCGAGTCGGCTGGGTTAGGCATCCAGCAGATCCCCTGCTCGAGGCTGGCGCCGCGTTCGTGCTTCAGTCCCGTCGCATCCTCTTGGGTGCCGCCATCCAGCCGAGTCTGAAACCAACCGCGAAAGTGTTCGAAGTCTCCGTTTAATGTTAAGGCGGTCGCCGTGTTGATTTCATCGCGGACTGTGCTGGTGCTTCCGGAACGATCTTCGTGCCGTGATCCGCTCAAGAGCATATCCACCAGTAC
This sequence comes from uncultured bacterium, assembly GCA_964623265.1. GTDB lineage: Bacteria > Electryoneota > B3-LCP > B3-LCP > B3-LCP > CAZUTK01. The sequence goes on from CAZUTK010000097.1 coordinate 3,273, forward strand.
GCCGAATGATTTCGCGAAATTATAGCGCAGCTGATTCTGGAACATCTGCTCCGAATCCAATCGGGTGCCGATGTCCTGCGTGTTCCAGATGTGATAATCGCTTCGCTTCTGGCGGTATTGAATCAACAACCAATCCGAACTATTCCTGGAAAATACCTTGGATAGACCATAGCGAAACTGAAGATCCCGATTCAGACGTTTGCCTAATTCCACCTGTTCTATGAACAGGTTCAAATCGTTTTGGTACCCCTTGTATTCGAGGTTTTGCAGCCTAGCATCCAGCGATGCGGAGATTCCGCGGTCGTCGAAACCCTCCCTCTGATCCCAATTTTTACCGAGGACGGCGGTGATAGTAAATAGCGTATCCGGATGAAATTCACCACCGATTCCCAATGTGGAACGATCTATGCGCTGCAGCACTCTCGGGCTCGGTGCGTAGAGTGATCCGATATTATAGAGCGGAGCATCATCAGCACCATTTCCCCCGGGAGGGCTCACCGATGCGAGTTGGATGGGCTCAGGACCTCGATAAGGGCGGAACTGGTAATGGTCGTATCGGAAAAGCGCTTCGAGGTCAAAGTTCGAATTTAGTTTCCGTCCGATTTCAGCTTTAAAAACCGCGTCTTTCTTCTCGTCCCCTAAAGCAACCGGAGGCTTCCTCTGCAGGATATTGAGACCGCCGAACCATTTCGACCAGTACACTCCCCTGAAATCCGTTTTGGAGAAGACAGCGCCGCCGCCCAGTTCGTCCAAGCCATGATACAGCTTCAGCTGGAGAGAATCCGTTTCTGCGCCCCTGACGGATGTAACCCAGAAAAGCGCTGAACAGATCGGGATACAGACCCGGGCGTTCCTCATCGCGGATTTACCCATCCTCGGCAGCAGAATTTGCACCCGAGAAAGGCTGGTTTGGCGATTCATCCGCGCCGGACTGATCCCTGTCTTTTTTTATAACTCCGGCGGAAATGATCCATTTCAGCGCCTCTTCAGTGCTCAAATCCACGTTGTACACTTGGGATTTGGGGACAATCAGGACGAATCCGGTAGTGGGATTGGGGGTGGAAGGCAAAAAGACCGTGATGCAGTCTTCCGGAATCGCTTTTTCGCCTGGGCTGTAAAGATTGGAGGTTTGGAAGGCAAGGGAATACAAACCTTTGCGTGGATATTCAATCAGCACGGGCCGCTGGAACGCTTCCCGCCCGGTCGAGAAGAGAGCTTCGAAGATCTGACGCAGCGTCTTGTAGATGCTGTTGACAACCGGTATTTGATCCAGTTGTTCGTTGATCCAGCGGACGAAGCGGTTTCCCAAATAATGCCGGGCGAAATAGCCTGCTAAGAGAATAAAGACGAAAAGCGTGATAATCCCTAGACCATATATAACCTGATCTTCGTGCCAGGGTAAATTCAGCGTTCTGACCAACGCCCGCGTCGCCAGTCGGTTGAAAACGCCGTCAATCACGAGAAAAACCTTGGCTAAGATGACATAGGTCAGATAAAGCGGCAGAAGAAGCAGGATTCCTGCGATGAAATTCTGCCGAATTTTCAGCCAGATTTTGTTCATGTGATCTCGATCATCCGTTTAACCGCATTGTACGCCCGGCGTCGGACCTCCTCGTCCATCGTGATTTCATACACCTCGTTTTCGATGCTCCAGGCAACCTTCGCCAACGTCGTGAGTTTCTGCGTAGCGCAGATCGCCGAAGAAGTCAGCGCGTAAATCGGCAGCGTCGGATGCACGGATTTCAACTGCTCCACCATCCCGATTTCCGTTCCGATGATGATTCCGCGTCGTGCGATCTCCTCTCGGTGTTTTTGCACGAAAGCCGCCATGCCATTGGTGGAACAGACCGCATCGGCATGCTCGAGCACTTCTTTCCGACATTCCGGATGCGCCACGAAGAGCGCTCCGGAGTGCTCATCCAGAGCCGCACGAACGTCTCTCGCGGTGAATTCGTTATGAACGTAGCAATACCCTTCCCAGGGGATGATGTCCGCACCGGTCTGTTGTCGGCAATACTCAGCCAGGTTGCGATCCGGCGTGAACAGAATGCGGTGTTTTCCTACGGACCGAACGACTTTCACCGCATTCGTAGATGTGCAGCAGATATCGGAGAGCGCCTTCACTTCTGCAGTGGAGTTGACATACGTAACTACCACCGCATCGGGGTACTGTTCCTTAGCACGCTGGAGGGATTCTGCGTCAATCATGCGCGCCATTGGACAGTCCGCGCGCCGATCCGGCAGGAGGACTTTTTTATCGGGATTCAGGATCTTCGCCGTCTGCGCCATAAAGTCTACACCGCAGAACACGATTATATCCGCCTGCGTCCTCGTCGCTTCCTGCGCCAGCCCGAGAGAATCCCCTAAGTAGTCCGCCATCTCTTGGACTTCCATTCTCTGATAGTTGTGAACCAATAGAACCGCGTTTTTCTTTTGTTTCGCTTTCAGGATCCGCGCGCGCAGTTCATCCGGCGGTAAAATCGAGTATTCTCTCAGGTCCATATCAATGAGTAAAATTCCGGATTTACGAAGTTATCCACATTTTATCCACAACTATCTTGCTTGATCTACAAATGCTACAAGCCAATCTTCAAGCTAAGCGGAAGCCAGAATTCATCGAATTTCCCGAATCAGAATAAAAAGGTCTTAAAGTTATTCACAAAATGAAACTTTGAAATCAGGAATATTGCGAGGTTTCAACCGGAGTGATTCGTCACTGCGAGATAATCCTTCTCGATTTGGTGAAAATAATGATCGAGGCTGTTGAACAAGAACCTCTTCAACTCCGCTAGATTCCAATCTTGATATGAAATAGGGCCGACCATTTCCCGGATACTTCCGGGCTGCAGACGCAAAACCAGTTCATTGCGATTCTCCTGCTTGATGTAGATTTTCCCGAATTCGAACTCCAGCAAAGCGGAAAAGATTCCAACTTCCCTGCCGCTGCTCAAGATGGCGAAGCTCAAGAGCTTCATAAACGGTTTTATGGGCAAACCCGTCTCCTCTACGGAAGAGAGGTTCGGCGAGAGGTGATATTCGTATAGGCTTTCGGACGGGGCATAGGTGTAGTTATGGCGCTTCGTGATCTCGGCGATCAGCGGGCTGTACTGGCTGTTGTTCTGCTGAAATTTCGCGGGACCACTCAAGAGAAATTGCATAAACTTACTGTGAACTTTTTCTTTGAGGGTTTCACCGACTTCGCGGGCGATCGCCAATTTCGTCGTTTCTTTCGCTTCTTGATTGCGCTTGTCCGCGGCTTCCTCCGCATTTCCGGAAATGATCCTGTCGAAGATTTCCAAACGCGCCTCCAGATCGTTCACTTCCGATGGAAGGCGGTTTTCCAGGATGTCCAGCATCAGAGAAATTCCGGCTGCGCAGCCTTTTTCCAGCACAATGCACATCTCGGATAAATCCACTTCCACTTTGCCGACGTCGGGCAGACTCACATGGAGGGATAGTTCCGCCTTCCTGATCGCATCAAAATAGCGGCTGTGATCATCCAGCAGGACAGGACCGTATCCGGCATTCTCCATAATGAAATCGTTCAACAGCCTGGCGACGCGTCCGTTGCCGTCCATAAACGGATGGATCAGCGAGAATCGAAAGTGAAACCCGGCCGCAGATTCAATCGGATGCAGACTGCCGCGGCTGTTCTGATACCAGGTCAACAGCGACGCCATCTGCGCGGCGACTTGATCGTATGGGACGAAATTGATTCGGGAACCATCCTTTCCGAGTATAGGGATGTCCCGAGTCTTGTAGACTCCCGGCAGATATCGTTGTTCCTGATCAATCGGAGTAGTCAGAATGCGATGCAATTCCAGGATCACCTCTTCGCTCAAATCAACAGACTGCGCAGTCAAGGAGCGTAGATATTGAATCGCCTCCCACAGGCCCTTGATCTCATGGAACTCCCGCTCCAATTTCCCGCCCACCATCCGCTGAGTTTCCAAGTAATAGCGCGTCTCTTCGAGAGTCAGGCTGTTGTCTTCGAAAGCGTTGGTGAAATAGATGCGCCGTGGAATCAAAACGCGGTCTATTGCTGCGATTTGATCTTCGCGCAGGGGGCGCAGCGAATCCAGCTTATTCTTCAACTCATCCAGTGTTTCATACATATCGTCAGACCTTCAAGAAGATGTAGCGGGCGCAGAAAACCGCTCCGAGCAGATACACTAGCCAGCTCACGCTTCGACCTCTGCCCGCAAAGAGCTTGGTCACAGGGTAAAGGATGAAACCGAAAGCCAAACCGTCTGCGATGGAATAGGTCAGCGGCATACCGATCATCAGCAGGAATGCAGGGATGGCATCCGTCAGATCAGACCAGTTGATTTTCGCGGCGGATTGCGCCATCA
>CAZUTK010000098.1:0-2338 GCA_964623265.1 uncultured bacterium
CCACCAAGAGTGTTCGAATTAACAAGAGAGCATTATGCTATAGTCTTAATCCCTTCTTCGTCAGGGAATGGATTCTTACCGCCCCTTCAGCAAGTCCTTGTTATCTTTCCACTTACAAAGCACTTTCCCCAAACCCCTCTGTTTGCGAGTGATATTCATTCGCAACATAATCCTCACTCTATATCATCTTTATATTTTTCAAATAGATATCATTTCCCCAAACCTCCTTATACAAATCAGCACATATCTTTAGAGAGCCAACGCTACTTATCGCCTGACAATCCGCTTATCAGATTATTACGACCTGCGCAGGCTCCGGCATTGCTTCGCCGCCGTCGGGCGACCAGACCTGGATCACCTTACGGCAATTTTCGCAGAGTTTATAGACTCGGATCGAATCTCCAGATTCCAGCTCCACCTGCTTTTGCAGTCGTTCCCAGCACTGCCGCCAGACGGCATCTTCCAACTGCGGAAGCTCAAATGTCGAACGCTGGACGCGGTCGCCGTAGTCCTTCAGGATCTTCGCCGTGCGGTTGCGCCGGCGGTCGTCGGCGATGTCGTAGCAGACTAAATAATTCATAGTCACCCCCCATTCATCTTAATCCGCCTTGAACCGGAAATGCTCCGGAACATCGCGCTCCCCCTTCAACACTGCGATGAAGGATTCTACCTGGCGGCGCATCGCTTCGCGCACCTTCAGTCGTCCTAAAATGCCTTCCCATTCGGCGAAAAACCGCTTCATCGCCGCCGGCTTCAGACGAAAACCTTCGTCCGGATCCCCGTCGAAATCCTCGTCCGGCTTCAGCACCTTCAAGTTGAAGAGGCGCACGGTCAGACGATCCACGACCGGCGCGCGGTACGATTCGAGAAAATCCAGCGCCAGGGAAGCACGGCTGTATGTGACTTGGTGCAGGTAGCCGAGAAAGGGGTCGAGCCCCACGGCGTTCAGCAGGGATTGCAGCTGCGTCATCAGCAGCACATAGCCGAAGGAGAGGACGGCGTTGACGGGATCGCGGGCGGGTCTGCGGCTTCGTCCCCGGAAAAGCTTTGGATCCTTCAACAAGCCGGGAAATGCGCCGAAATAGCTGAGCGCCGCGACGCCTTCGAAGCCGCGCAGCGAGGAAAGGTTGACGCACCGTTCGATGCAATCCGCATAATGTTTCATTTTTTCCCGCGCTTCTCGATGTGTCTCTGCCGCCGCGTCCCAATCCGCCTGCTTCAGGAGTTCCAGGCCATTCCGGATCTTGGCGACGGCCGCCGCGCGAGCCTGCTGCAGGCAGAAGTTTTCGTCCTCCAGAGTGCGATGCTGCCGGACCCGCAAGAGGGCGTTTTTGGGCCGCGGCGCGACCAGCATCCCTTTCAATCTGCCGTCTTCCGAAAGCAGGGCGAAGCTGATGCCTCGTCCCAGCATCTCCGAAAGCGCTTGCGTCGTCACCTGCACATTGCCGAAGAGCAGGACGGATTCGAGGTTGAAGCATTTCACTTCGCTCAGTTCGACATCATCCTTCTCGATCACCAGTCTGCCGCCGGTCTTGCGCAGTTTTGAATTCTGCTCCGTAAGGTAAAGAATGGACATACCTGCCCCCCCGCAAACATCCAATTCTCGACCTCACGAGCAATGTAAGCGAAAAAAAACCGAGAAGTGTGACCTATTTCAAAGAGCAGCAGATTTTCTTTATGATGGATCAGCGATCCGGTTTCGGAAACACCGCCGCGACGGCGAGTGTGTAGCAGCCCTGCACGGCTTCGGGTCGGCCTGGAGCGATGCCTGCCACCAAGCGCCCGTACCAGGGCTGCGGCGCTCCTCCGGTGAAGAAGCAGGCGCCCGGTTCCATCTGGATGAGCGGCCGTTTGAAGGGATAGCCGCTCGGGACGATTTCGCTCAGTTTGCCGTACTTGGTGCGCAGACGGTAGAATCCGTCCCGGGGATCATCCGGCGCCGGCACATAGCTGGAGAGCGAGACGAAGCCGTCGGCGCCGGGCGGTGCGGCGAAGCCGTCGAAGGGTTCGACGGACATTACCTGAAAAGCGCCCAGCCCCGCGGACTTGTCGCGCCCAAAGCCGCTTTTCGCCGTCTCGCGCAGCAGGTGCTCCACGACTTCGATCCATCCGGGCTGGCAGCGGGCGTAGATCACGACCTGATCCGTTGCAACGACTCGGAGGCGTTCCCCCTCTTCCGGCCTTGCTACTTCATACTGCAGAATTTCGTTGACTTCCTTCGCCCAGTGCACCGGAATGATATCTTCCGTTTGGAAGAGATCTCCCTCTCCGGAGGTCGTGCCGGTGTTGCGGTCCAATTTGGCGTGGAGAATTTCCACTATCCGGAAAGCTTCTTTCC
>CAZUTK010000098.1:2412-7168 GCA_964623265.1 uncultured bacterium
CGGTTCGTTTGGTCTGCGCATAGACTTCGGGATCGCGAGTTTCGAATTTCGGCGCGCGCCACGCCAACGGCTTGGGCAGCACATCGGCGGGGAAGCCGTCGGAGAGGACGAAGGGGGGTTCCCCCCGGCGGAAGGGCTCGAGGAAGTCCTCTATTCCGCCGCCGCTCCATCGTCCGTATGCCGCCTGCCAGCAGAGGTGTCCGAAGAGGGTGTCCGACTGCAGGGGCGACCCCAGCGCGGACCGCAGTTTCAGAGTGATGCGGTAGTCGGTCATGATAGGATCTGCCGGCGGATTTCCTTATCGCGGAGATATTCGTGCAAGGGGCGGGGGGAGTCTTCGCAGGAACTGACTTCGACACGTCCATAGCCGCGCGTCCCACAACCGCCGAGATAATCTTTCTCAAGCATCTCAAAGCCATCGGCCAAAAGATCGAGATATTTCTTGGCGCGTTCTTCTTTGAAATCTTCTTCAAAGAGCCGCAGGGTGAAATCGAAATCAAAGGATGTGCCTTCCGGCACACGTTCTTGCTGCCGCAGAGAACCGGTTTTCGTCGAACCGGTTTTGCGATCCATCGCGATTTCACTCTTTACTTCGACGAAGACACCGGGCAATTCTTTGAGCTCTTCGCGACTCTCCACGTTCAACGGCGCATCGCGGAAAATCAGACGGGAAGGTCCCAATTCGCTCAATTTTTTTTCTGCATCTTTGCTTCTCTTGATGCCGCTGCCGAACAGTGCACAAATATCGCAAATGGTGCAATCGCAAGGATTACCGGTTTGTTGCGACTTTTCGGAATACTTCAGTTCCAAGAGTGACCGCAGTTTGCCCTTCAGGGAGGATCCGGGGATATAAGGAAGCCTGGTGATTGGATGACGGATAATCGGGTTGTCTGTTTCTCCTATGCCCGCAGTTTCCTTCGTTCCGCCGATTTTCAGACCGGTCAGCGCAGTAATGGTGCTGCGCACCTCAAAGTGTTTTTTAATTTTCATAATTTCCCTCTATCATTTATTTTGTCCTAATTCGACACATAATGCTTGTGAAGTATTCGACAAAGCCGACGAATTCTTTCTTATTATCCAGGATGATATCCTGATGCGCTTCCACAAACTTTTTGAAAGAATCGGTCTTCAGAATTTCCCGCTTTGTTTGATACTCCACCTGCCGAATAAAGCGAAGGAAGGTCTCGTTGATATCTCCTATTTGGATATTCTTATCCGATCGAATCCGTTGTTCCATGGATTTCAGCATCTGAAAAAGAGCCCTGAGGCTTGTTTGTGTCAAGCCATCCTGCTCAAACAATTTAGCAGCCTCTTGGGCAGCATCCAGGAAAATTTCACGGCGCAAGTGCCCATCTTTTCCATAAAAACTTGCAAAAATTATGCTTTGAGGCAATTTGCCCCCGGAGGAGCGTCGCCCAGGTCCTGATTTGTCGCCTCGTTTTTTCTGGCTGCAATTATAACATAAATCGAATTCAGGCTTTTTGTATTCACCGCATTGCGGACATTTTGTGGAACTCATTCCAACCTCCTTAGCTTCTCACCCCATTCAGGGCGTACTGGCAGATAAAGTATAGTTGTTTGATTTCGTTTGCATCGGGATTCGCCAAGGACTGCGCCCAGCGCAAGGATTCCTGCTGCTGCGGCGAGTCATCGGGATCGAAACCTCTCCAGTTGCGCTTCAAGTCGTAGATCAATTGAGGAACGTAACGCAGAAAGGCGTTTTTATCCTCGTTTTCATCTCGGTTGCGGTACGTTTCGGCATAGTTCAGCAGGCGGCGCACTTTGCCGGGATTCAACACGTCTTCCTGAAGCCAGTTCAACACCTTGTGCGCCTGATTTAAAGCCGCCTCGTAATCCTCCCATTTCAAGGTCGTACCGAAGGCAGTACAGGCGTCTTTGCCGGTGATTTCCTTGGATTTTTCCAGACAGGAGTCCGCCATTTCCACCGCTTGCAAAACCGGTGTCTTGGGATTGACCACGCAGATGCCCGCGGACAAGCCCCAGTGGGGATTGCGGCAGGTGAACTCCCGGAATTCACGCCGCAGATCCAGCGCCAGGTCGAATATGCGCTTCCAGGGTCCGATCGCCAGCAGGTCATCCCCGCCGGAATAAACCAGATAGACATCCGGGTATTGTTCACGCAGAAACTGTTCGAAGTAAGTGGAGAAAAATAGCTCCAACATGCGGCTGAGCGTCGCCAGGCGGGAGATGGACGCTTCGCTTTGATCAGGATGTTTCGATTTCTCCCCCGCTCTTTTAAAGCCATGCCTGAAGATCATTCCGAGGTTGTCCACATCCGCTTTCAGGAATCCCAGCGCCTTTCGACCTTCTGCATCTTTCCCACCGGCGATTTCGTTGAATTCGAGGACATCCCCATCCGCGTCGCGGGGGACGTAGCGAGCTTGTCGAAAAGGGAGCAGCGGAGCGTTGGAATCTGCGTTTTGAACTGCACCGAAGCTCAAAAGAGTGAAGGTGGATTCGGAGATCCGGGTCGCGTCATCAAGAAGTGCATAGTCAAAGAAAGGCAAACGTGCGACCGAAGCGCCTGTCTCTATGAACGATACAAACTTCGCATTCGTCAGCCGCCTGCCTTCCTCGCGGTCTCTTAGACAAGAAGGGCAGATATAATGAGTTTCTTCGTCTTCACGAATAGGATCTGCAGGATTCCGTCCGCAAGAATCACACAGCGCTTGCTCACCGACCAAAATCAATTCAGGACGCAAGAAGGTATCCGCATCCAAGAAGAAAACACGCTGAAGAGGCTTCTGCTTCTGCAAAGAAAGTGCTTCATCCGCTCTTTCCTTTGCTATTGGAAAGTTGGATCCTTCTGTATCTCTATCCCATAATTCCTTTTTTCCCATTTCCGTCCAACCCAGTGAAAAGCGCAACTCCCCGTTCTTTTGTTGCAGGATCCATTGATCCAATTCGAGAACCGTCTTGTCCAATACTTGAAGGGTGGGCTCATCATTGGGCAAAAGCAAATAAAACCGTCCGCCGGCTTGCAGGATCCGGTGCGTCGCCGGGCAACCGGTTTCACACAAGATTTTCAATGAAACGCATTCAGCCAGCATGCGCACATAGAATGATCTGCCGCGCAAGCTCTTGGTGATTTTTCCCGCACCGTGACTTAAGTCGTAAAGATAACTTTGAATCCCGCCGTAATCGCCGACGACCAGCAGGAAAGGCTTTTCATGGTTGGGACAACGATAAAGGCACCCTGCGATGGCGGAGGTTGTTTTCAGATGGTCGAAAAGCGAGATATCCGGTCTGACGTTGGTTGCGGAGGGCACACACCAGGTGAACGGTTCCAGCAACGCCAGCCCGCGGTTGATGTACTGCCAGGGATCCCTCAGACGATTCCGGCTCCACGCGTTTCTTAAACCGTCCCAGAGGATGCGGTACTCGGCATGGAGATCCCTCTCCTCCTCTTCCAACTCAACTGGAAATATGATCTTCATATCCCCTTCAAGAGGAACGAGCTGAAAACACCAACGGTTTTTTACAGTATCCTGCAAAACCTGACTTGTGATAGCACGCAAGTGAATTCGGCGAAATGCTAGGCGAAAATTGCTATCTGAGCTCTCTTCCGGCAGGCGTTCCATCGCTGCGGAAAGAATATCCGCCTCCTGGATGATGTGCTGCAGTGAATTATCCTTGTTAGGATTGTGATGGTAGGAGGCGAGATTGGCGACTTGACCAGGATGGAGATCTTGCGGAAGTAACTTCGAGATATATTCGCAGAATTCGTTGGTGTATAGAACGTGTCGGTAAGTATGCAGACCGCTCTTTGAATCTTTAGGGCAGATCATATTCTCCATATTTAAGCTCTGCCCGGATAAACCTTTATCGGTCTGGAAAGCTCGCTGTCCTACTTTGCCTACATCGTGAATCAATCCTGCGAGGGAAACCTCATAGAAAGTTGAATCCATGGTAACTTCCCGTTATTAAATCGTATTGAGCATAATAATTAAATAAATATAAATAATTACATAATTCATTACTTTTAACTCAACGTACGAAAATCATAAAGAACCGCTATCGAAATATCCTTGTGGTGAAATATTAATCAATAATTATGCAATTGTCAAGTAAAATTTTCACTTCTCGCTTTCAATTTTGCCAAATAATAATACAAGTTTCAATTTAAGCGAAAGATTTTGATAATTTCAGGATAAAGTGGTTTTTTTCGAGAAGCATTTCAATATGAATCACCCGGCCTCACGGTCGGGTGAGGATTGAAATTGCAAAGACGAATTACTTCGATTAAACAGGGGGGCTGTTTTAACGCAAAGCGGCGGTCGGGGGGATCAAAAGGGTGGGTAAACCGTCGCGGGCGGCGCGATAGAAGGTGACGGCGCTGTGGGGATCCATCTTGAGAAAAATGTGGGCTTCACCGAACGGTCGCTGCAATACCTGCGTCACTTGAACCACTGCATTTTTCAGCCTCGATTTCGGTCTGCCGACAACATCCGTGCTGACATCCAGGATCAATCCGCTTCCCCAGCGCAACTGAAACCGCTCCGGAACATCGCGCTGCAATAAATCCGGCTGAACCTTCAAGACGCCGCTTACGATCGTCAGCACCGAATCGGGATTCTTTTCCACAGATGCGAAGAGATATTTCCCGGTCAGACTGCGAATCCAATGATTTTCATTAGCGCTGAATTTGCGTATGAATTGCTCTATTTCCTCGGAATCCTCATCGGCGAAGTTCAGTGGATAGTCCCAAACCACCGCGCCCTTCAGTTTAAATTGC
>CAZUTK010000099.1:0-7079 GCA_964623265.1 uncultured bacterium
CTGCGCATCCACACTCGCGCTGGGAATTCTCAAGGTTGCTGGATACGAAGCGGGGCATCTTTTCCTCGCATGGTGGGGGATCTTTTGCGCAGCGGTATGGTGTGTGTACCTGCGTGGGGCAAAGCGGTTGGGTGAAAAGCCGGCGCTGTTTGCGTCTTTGACCGCTATCCTCTTGTTTCCGATTTACTTTGTCCTGTTGCATCCGCTGACGCTGCTTGCGCCGCCCGCCTGGAAGGGGAGGAGGCGCGAAAAAAAGAGGGTTGAATCCCGTGAGGAGCGCATTGCGACAATATCCTGAAGAGATCGGCGGCGAATGGGCGGTGGAGCGTACGGTTCCAGCGAAGCGTTTCCCGCTGCGCATTCAGCTTTTTTTATTAGTCAAGATCGTCCTGACTCTGGCGGTGCTGGGTTTGCTGGTCATCACGATCCATCCGCGCGAGATATTAGGGGCGGTGCGCGGTGCGAATTTTCCTCTGGTAGCGGTCAGTTTGATTCTGGTGCTTCCCGGCATCACTCTGAAGGCGCTGAAGTGGGGTTACCTATTGAAGCAGGTGAAGCCGGATGTGAAAGTTTCGGAGATCTGGAACACGCTCCTGGTGGGATTCACGTTCGCCGTCGTCACCCCCGGTCAGATCGGGGAGTTCGGGCGCGCATTTTTCATTTCCGGACGCCCGCGTCTGGAATTGATCGGGCTTTCCTTTATGGATAAATGGTTCAATCTGCTGCCCATCATTCTCTTCGGGAGTTTTTCGCTGCTGTTGCTGCCGGGTCTAGTGATGGACGGCAACACCTATCTGTTCGTTTCCTGCGGGGTGCTGATCGCGCTGCTCTGGTTTGTTCTTTTACTCATCACGCTTTCGCCTCGCTGGGTGCGGGATTTCTTTTACGCGATCAACATTATGCTGCCTTATCGGGATAAGGTGAAGACGCTGCTTTCGGGACTGGATCCCATCGCCCGCCGTCAAGCGCTGGTGTTGACCCTATTGGGCATAGCGCATTATCTCGTTTATATCGTTCAGTTCTATCTGCTCGTTCATTCTTTTCAAGCCGTCGCTTTCTTCGATTCTTTTCGGGCGTCCGCCGCCACGATCTTCGTCAAAGCCGCTCTGCCCATATCCATCGGGGGGCTGGGAGTGGGCGAAACGGCGGCGGTGGGATTCTACCGCCTATTCGGCGTCAGTCATGCCGCGGCGTTCAACAGCTCGGTTCTCCTGTTTTCCATGAATGTGCTGCTGCCCGCCGTCATCGGCGTATTGGTCCTCCTGAAGCTGCGCATTGCGCCGGAAGAGAATCATGAGTAACTTTGCGCTGGAACCAATCTGGACGATGTTAATCTGCGCGGTGGGCGGGATTTATCTTTACGTTCTTTTCGAGATAGAGAAGGGCTTGCGGCATATCGAGCTTTTAGAGCGATCGCGGCAATTAGGGAAAGCTGCGTCGGGTAATGCGACTTTGCCTTGCGTCAGCGTGATCATTCCGGCGCGGGATGAAGCGGAACATATCGGCGGTGCTCTGGACGATCTGGCGAAGCAGGATTATCCCGGGGATCGTCTGGAAGTCATCGTGGTGGATGATCGTTCCGAAGACGGAACGGGCGAGATCGCGCGCGGGTATCAGGGGAGAATCGCCTCCCTGCAGGTGCTGCGGGTGGATGCCTGCCCGGAAGGGGTTTCCCCCAAGAAGCACGCTTTGCAGCGCGGTTTCGATGCCGCTCGGGGGGATATTCTCGTCACCAGCGACGGCGACTGCCGCTTCGATTCCGGCTGGATCGCGTCGCTGGTGGAGCGGTTCGAACCGGCAACGGGTATGGTTGCGGGCTTGACGGTGTTCGACCGGGGCGTACGCGAACCGTTCTGGCAGCGGATGCAGCAGCTGGATTACCTCTCGCACTCGTTTTTAGCCGCCGGCGCCATCGGCAGAGGCTGGGCGTTCAACTGCAACGGGAGCAATCTCGCTGTGCGCCGGCAGGCGTTCGCCGATGTGGAGGGGTACAGCGCATTTCGTCAAGTGGTCACCGGCGATGATACCCTATTATTGCAGCGGCTGAAACAGAGCGGGAAATGGGGGGCGACGTTTAGTGCCGATCCTCGCAGTCTGGTGCGTTCGCATCCCCAGGAAACTTTGGGCGCGGTGCTGCAGCAGCGGTTGCGGTGGGGGTCCGGCGGGGTCTCTTACAGCCGGCCGGCGCTGTTCTTCGCTCTGAACACGTTTTTCTTTTATCTGCTGATGTTGCTATCGCCGATTTTTGGGTTGGCGGGCTGGATCAGTCCGGTATTTGCTCTGATGTTTGCGGGCAAGATCTTCGCGGAGAGCCGCGTGATGTCGCGCGGGTTCAGCGTGTTCCGATTGGAGCCGGATTGGCAGGCATTTTTCTGCCTGGAGCTGATTCACATCCCCGCCATCCTGGGATTCAGCATCGGCGGGCATCTCTGGGGTTTTCGCTGGAAGGGGGAGCGGTACCGGCGCACCCGGGAAGCTTCCGCCGTCGCCGCCGGGACGATGAAATCATGATCCGAATGCTGCCCTGGACGAAGTTGACGTCCACGCTGCGTCGCGTCTATCAGAATCAGCGCGCCGGAGAAGGCGTCTATCCTTTCTACGCCTCGGTCAAGGTGACGGATCGCTGCGGTTTTCATTGCTCGTTTTGCAATGTCTGGCGGGAACCCGCACGGGATCTGGACACGGAAGGGATGATCCGCGTTCTGCGCAATATCGGGGAATCGTCCGTCGTTTTGACGTCCATCGAAGGGGGGGAGCCGCTATTGCGCAAGGATATCGAAATTCTGCTGGAGGAGGCGCACCGCCAGCCCTACTATCTGTTGTTCACGACCAGCGTGCGGAATCTCATGGACTATTCGTTGGGACAATACAGCCGCTGGATTGATTTTCTTCATGTCTCGATTGACGAGGGTCACGATAACCTGGAGCTTTTCGAGGTTCTACCGGAATTGGTGCGACATTCCTGGATCGTCTGCGTGCAGACGGTGGTGCGGGCGGAGGATCTGCCGTCGCTGAAGGCGAAGGCGGCACGATGTGATGAAGCCGGCGCCAAGATTCTGATCATGCCGGCGGTGGAATTGGACGGAGCCGAACATCATTTTCCCGATCCCCGGGAATTCCGCCGCGAAGTGCTGGCGGTGAAGAAACGCTTTCCGCGGACGGTGTTGACGCCCCGGCGTTATCTGGACGCTTTGAACGGGGAGTCGGGATGTTCGGCGGCGTCCATCATCGTGGACAGCGACGGAGGTCTCTTTTATCCGTGCAGAACCCTGAAGGAAAAGCCGGTGAACTTGACGCAGACGCCTTTGATGGAATATCTGGAGTCGGAAGATGCTGCGGCGCGGCGCCGTGCCATGAAGAGTTGCTCACGGCATTGCGGCTGGTATCAGTATTTCGCCATTGATTTCTTCACTGCACCGGGCGAAATGATCGAGTCTCTGCAGCCCTACTGGGGAAATCTTCTCCGCGTGAAAAAAAGACGATGATTTTCCGGATGTTTCCGATTTATCCGAACGATGTCGAAGCTTTTTTACGGGCGAAGCTGACTGGCGGACTTGTCCGCGTGAAGGCGATAGATCGGCGGGTTTTTCTGACCTATGACGACGGACCGGAACCCGACGTCACGCCGCAGATTTTGAGACTCTTGAAAGAGTATAAAGCCGGAGCGACTTTCTTCGTGCTGCCTTCGCACGCGGAATGGTGGGAGGATCTGATTTGCAGAATAGCGGAAGAGGGTCATACCGTCGGTCTTCACGGGATGGCGCACGAATCCTGCTACTGGCGCAGCAATCGGGAGATCCTGGCGGATCTGCACCGGCTGGAGAGGATGATCGGAGCCGCCGGCGTTCCTTCTTCCAAGCTTTTTCGACCGCCCTACGGCGATGTGCGCCCGGATACCGTCCGATTTCTCCGAAACCGCGGATACAGAACGATCCTGTGGTCCTGCATTCCGGGGGACTTCAAACCGCTGACGGTCGAAAAACTGTTCCGTCGCGCGATGCGGGGCATGCGGTCGGGAAGCATTCTGGCTCTGCACGATGGGACGAAACTGCGGCCTGCGCCGGTGGTGAAGTTGACGGAGAGGCTCTTAGAAGCTCTGGTCATCGGAGGATGGAAAGCAGCGAGCTTGAAGGTGGAGGACTTGGGGTAAACGAAAGCCTATGATATCGGGGCTGATTGTCACTGCGGCGGTGCTGTATCTTGTCGTCGCGATACCGATTTGGCTGGCGCTCTTTCGGAAACGAGAGCAGGCGAAGGGGGAGGCACTGTCCTCCGCGTCGGTGATCATCTGCGCGCGGGATGAAGAGAAAGATCTACCGGCGTGCCTGGAATCTTTGGAACGGCAGGAATTGAGAAAGACCGATTTTCAGTGCGTCGAAATCATTCTCGTGGATGACCAATCGGAGGACCGCACGTCTCAGATTATGGATGCGTATGCTCTGAGAAGCCGGTTTTCGGTTCGCGTGATCCATATGGGACCGCCGACCGCAGGCGAGAAGACCGGCAAGTGGCGCCCCTTGAAAGCCGGCATGGATGCGGCGCAAAATGAGGGCTTATTACTCACCGATGCGGACGCGGTTTTACCTTCGAATTGGATCAAGAAACATCTTGCCTATTTGGGGGGTGCTGAGGCAACGGCCGGCTTCGCGCTCATAGAAGGCGCGGGGCTTTGGGGCAGGATTCAATCGCTGGATTGGTTGTTTCTTTTAGGGGTCGGCAGCGGTTTGAATCAGCTGGGCGTGCCTCAGGCGGCTTTGGGGAAGAATCTATCCGTCCGGCGCGACGCTTATCTGAGTGCGGGCGGGCTGGAGAAGATCGGATTTTCGTTGACGGAAGATCTTTCTCTGGTGCAAGCGATCTGCCGCAACGGCGGAAGATTGGAATTTCCGCTGGATCCTGGGATGATGGTATCTACGCCCGCGGTTCGCAAGTGGGGGGAATTCGTTCATCAGCGCAAGAGGTGGGCGTCGGGCGTCAAGAGGCTGATGCCGGCGGGGAAACTTTGCATCAGCGTGATGGTCATCCGGCAGTTCGTACTCATTGTCGGATTTTTGGCGGGGGCGCCGGAGGCGGTTTGGTCGTGGCTGCTGACGTCGGGCGTCAATTTCTTAATTTTACAGAGGATCACCCAAAAGCTCGGTTTGTCGCGGCGACTGGGATATTTTCCTTTTTGGGAGATCTTCTACATCGGTTCGGCGCCGATTCTGGCGATCTCGTTTCTGCTGCGGAGGCGGGTCGTTTGGAAGGGGCGGAAATTCACGCATACAAGAACTGCAGTTACTTGATGATGCTGATATGCCGTTGGTCTGCAATTACTATCTGACTTATCGCTGCAACGCGCGCTGCGTTTTCTGCGATGTGTGGGAACAGCCCAATCAGGCGTCGGCGGATCCGGAGCAGGTGCTCTCAAATCTGCGGCAGCTTCCCCGCATCGGTGTGCGCATCGTGGATTTCACCGGCGGTGAGCCGCTCTTGCATCCGGATTTACCTCGTTTTCTGCGCGCAGCCCGCGGAGCAGGACTGCGCACTACGGTGACCACCAACGGGTTGTTGTACCCCAAGCGCGCCCGGGAACTGCAGGGGTTGATCAATCTGCTGCATATTTCACTGGATGCGGCGCGTCCGCAGCTTCACGACCGGCTGCGCGGCGTAACCAGCTTCGACAAGATCTTATTATCCCTCGATCTGGCGCTATCCCTGGGGGAAAAGCCCGAGTTGCTCTTCACGGCGACGTCTGAGAACTTTCGAGAAATAACGCCGCTGGCGGAGATGGCGGCAAGACTCGGAGTCATTCTGATTGTCAACCCGGTTTTCGGCTGGAACGGACATCATTCGTTGCTCAGCAGG
This sequence comes from uncultured bacterium, assembly GCA_964623265.1. GTDB lineage: Bacteria > Electryoneota > B3-LCP > B3-LCP > B3-LCP > CAZUTK01. The sequence goes on from CAZUTK010000099.1 coordinate 5,848, forward strand.
GAGCAGCTGCTGGAGCTGATCGAGCGCAGCAACCGGCCGTATGTCTACTTGAACGGTGGTGTGGCGCGGTTGATGCTGGAGGGCGGAAATAACGCCGAAAAACCCAGATGTAAAGCGGTTTCCTCTACCGTTGTCATATCTCCGCACAATGAGTTGCTCTTACCCTGCTATCACCACGCTCAGACGAAACTGCCCATTGACGGTGATCTTCCGGCGGCGTTGCGCAGCCCGCAGAGGAAGCTGTGGATGGAACGCCAGGGGCGCGTCGGATTCTGCCGCGGCTGCACCATTAATTGCTATCTGGCGCCGTCGCTTCCCTACAAGCTGGATCGCTATCTGGCGGCATTTGTCCCCTGGGCGGCGAAGTATTTTTACTATAAACTACGACATAGACCGAAGAATCCAAAGGAAAAGGCATCATCATCCAATTCGGCGGATTGATGTTTTCAGCCGCGCCTCTTCTCCTGCCCCCACTGATCGCGCTGTACCCCGAGATTCACTATCGTTTCCGGGCGTTTCCGCTGAGCCGATATTTCCGGCGTCAGCCCGAGATCATTGCAGATTGCCCTCATCGTCTGGAGCCGAATGCGGCACTCCCTGTGCTTCTCCTCGTGAAAGACGCTCACCTTTATCCCATCGAGCTGCAAGACGTCGTCCTAACCGCTCGTTGCGGCGACAGAACGCAACAATCTATCTTTCCTTTTCAGGGTGAAGTCGTCCGCGAAGCGTGGTGGCACCGCGTAGTCTGGCTGGAATTGCCGAGAGACATCAACGGCGTCTGGACGCTGGATGTCGAGATCCGATTCAAAGCGCGCGGCCGCTGCTATGTGGTGAAAAACGATAATCTGCCTGGAGTCTCTCACGCGCCGCTTCGTGTGATGCGGTCGGGCGAGGCTCTTCCGCGCGGGTCCGGATGGCATTTCGGTGATTTGCACGTGCACAGCTCTTGCACTCGCGATCACGTTGAGTTCGGGGCGCCGCCGGTGGTCTATCCGGAGATGGGTGCAGCTCAGGGGTTGTCGTTTGCGTTTGCGGCTGATCATTCGTATGATCTCGACGATCTGCCTGGTTCCTTCCGGGAAAATGATCCGCAGCTGCGGCGCTTTCAGCAACGCCGGGAGGAGCTGCAGCGGTTGAATGAGATCCATGCCGCGAGGTTCGCTCTACTGCCCGGGATGGAATTGACCGTCGCGAATCACCGGGGTAGAAACATCCATCTTCTGCTGATGGGT
>CAZUTK010000100.1:0-7052 GCA_964623265.1 uncultured bacterium
CAGGCGTTCGTCGAGGTTTTGAACGCGAGACGAAGCCGCAAGTTCACTTGATCAACACGATTTTTCGGGAGGTATGTTCGGCGTCAGCATTTAGTCGTATAAAATAGATTCCGGATGACAGTTTCGTTCCATCTAACCTCGCGGTATGATCTCCGGCGTTTTTCCAACCCTTCACCAGTAGCGTTGCCTCTCGCCCTTGCAGATCGTAAACTTCCAGCTTCACAAATGCCGGTTTTATCAAGGAGTAGCGGATTATCGTCTGAGCGTTGAAGGGATTGGGGAAGTTTTGATCCAGGCGGAACGCTTCCGGGGCAAGGGATGGTTTTGCATCTTCGATGCCCACCCAGGAAGCGGATCCTGCGCCGCCGAATGCGCCCATATCGTTGCGGACTGTCCCGAGAGAGGGATACAGTGCAAAACCAGGATTCTGTGGATCCTGTGGATCCTGGTCCTGCGCGGATGGATCTCCGGCGTCCACGCAAGGGGAGTCCTGCGAGAGCTGATAAGGGCTGAACAGCCCCGGAACAAAATTTGGATCCAGGTCCAGATTCCCTTCGCCTTCCCAACCGCCCTGAATATCGCTGTATGTTATGGACGGTACCGCCATTCCACCCGCTGCAATTTGATTCGGAATGTTATCTCGGAAGATGCTGTTGCGGATCACGGGCAGCTGCGCACCGATGCTATAGAGTCCTCCTCCGACGTTGCCGGTATTCGCAATGACCGTGTTGTTCACAAACTCTAAGCTGGAATTGAAGCAATACGCGCCTCCCCCGAATCCGTTCGCCGAGTTGTCGGAAAGGACATTATTCCGGAAGATCCCACCGCTGAACCAAAAGGTCGCGGTTCCCCCGTTGGTTGCGGAATTGCCGCTGAATTCGTTCCCGCTGATCAGCGGATCGGATTGGTGCAAGTATAATGCTCCCCCGCTGACGGCGGTGTTGTTGCGGAATGCGGTGCCAGTGAGCACGGGTGAAGAGTTCTTACTGTAAAAAGCTCCGCCGGAAGTCGCCGAGCAGGACTCGATTCGACAGTGGGATATCTGCAGATTAGTGCTGTCGCAATAAACCGCCCCCCCTTCTGAATCTTCGCCGTTACCATTGGCTTTGCCGTGAAGGAAAGAACAAAAAGCGAGGGATGAAGCGTCGGATGCCGTATGAAAATGCAGTCCCTGCCAACCGGTCTCCGGATTTACAGCAGTGAAGAAGACGGAATCTTCAGGAGTTCCTTCCGCAATCAAGGTGGCGTCCCTCATCACGGTCAATTTATAGGGTCCCTGAAAGAGAACCTGCACACCCGGTTCGATGCGCAGAGAACCGCCTTCAGGAATATAGATATCGCCGATGACGTTCATCGGGCTGTTCTGAATCGTCCAGGTGCCGGAGACTTCCGCGAAGGCGTAGTGGGGGTCATGAAGCGATAACGATGCCTGAGCTGTCTTGCCGTATGCGCCCAGGTTGATCCGGTCTCCATTGGGTTCCGGTTCCTGAGTGTAATCTGCCGAAGGATCCCCCGCATCAATGCAGGGGCTGTCTTCCGATCCTTGCAGCCAAAAACCGTAAGCATAACTCCCGACGGTGGATTGCAGATGGAAATTGTTCAGATTCGAAGCCACGAAGAGCGGATCCGCATCGAAGTTGCCGACGTCGGGCCAGCCGCCTTCGATGTCGCAGTAGGAGACGGCGGGTGCGGCGCTTCCGGAAAGGAGGATTGGATCGGGGGAGTTGCCCCAGAGAATGCTGTTTGTCAACAGGGGATCCGAGTCCTCGCAGTAGATGCCTCCGCCTAAGTCTGCGGTATTATCGGCGATGGTGCATTGGTTGATCCTCGCTTGGGCTTGATCCACGCAGGCGATGGCGCCTCCCAACCGAGCGTTCGAGCCGTTGATGATGCAGTGCTCAAGGGTGAGATCGGTGCCGCTGCAATAGATCGCTCCCCCCAGATCAGCCTGCCCGCCTCCGGAAGCCAACCCATAGCGCAGATGACAGAAAGCGAGTCGGGACGAATCGGAAGCCTGCAGGAAACGGATTCCACCCCAACCTGAGTCCGGCTGCAAAGCGAAGAACTGGATCGGTTCTTCAACAGTACCGACGGCTTTCAGGCAGCCGTTTTCCAGAATGCGGAACGAATAATGCCCTTCGAATAGCACCAACACACCTGGATCAATCAGCAGTGTGGAATCCTGTGGAACGATGAGATCGCCTCGCACCCGATAGGGGCTGCCCGAGATCTCCCAATGTCCGGAAACCTCGCCGCTGACTTCTGTGCCCCCGCCCAGAGGCACGGCGAAATCCGCCAGAGCGGCGATGGCGGCTCGCGTGACATCAGCGGCAAATGCCATTTGATTGTTTTCAAGCAAGTCATAGATCGTATGATAGTAAGGATACGCAGCCCCTTGAATGGAGAATGTAGCCGCCCAGCCCACTTGCCAGAAAGGGTAATGGTCCGAACTGGCGGAACCAGGGGCGAGAATGATGTTAGGTGATAGAGCCCCAGGCGTGAATGTGTAGGCTGCTTCCGCAATTTTCGCCGCCATCGCCTGCGAGGTGGGGTTGTTGTCCATAAGAATGGAGAGTCCAAAGGGAGGGTTTCCAGAACCGGCGAAAGAGATCATATCGTAGTTGAACGATCCAACGACGTGCGCCTGCTGGTTGACCAGGTTCTGGACGTAATCGAAGCTTCCGATCAACCCCTGTTCTTCTCCGGCGAAGGCGACAAAACGAATGGTTTTTTCGAAGTTATAAAGGGAGAGGATGCGCGCGCATTCGAGAACGCAAGCCGTTCCGGATCCGTTGTCATCGGCGCCGGGCGCGACGGGTTCGGGCGAATAAGGCTGTCCGGCGGTCGCATCGTAGTGAGCCGTAATGAAGAGGATGGAATCCGGATACACCATCCCGATTTTTTCTCCGATGACGTTGCGCTTGGTCTGCCCGCTGATGGTGAAACTGTCGAAATAAGCGTTCAATCCATAGCTCTGGAATCGGGATAAAATCCAATCCGCCGCTTGATCGCAATTGGTTGTGAACGTGTTGCGGGTGACGAAATCCTGCAGTGTCTGCAGGTTCTCGGTATAGATTTCTTCGGAAACCTGCGCGACGATATCTGCGACATAGGGGCTGAAGTCGTCCTGTCCGCAAGTCACCGCACCAACGGGGATTCCCGGCGGTGTTTTCGGCGTCAGGGGGATTTTCACCCATTCAGCGCGCAAAGCCGGTAGACGTCGCAGCTGTTCCGTCGAAGCCTGGATGATAAGGATATCCCCATCGTTGAATAAAATCGGAATGTCTTGCGGGATCTTTTTCGCCTCCTGCGGTGTCTGGAGCGTGAGCGCGAATAAGTCGCCGTGTCCGGCAAGAAATGGTAGCAAGCGCACCTCATCCGGCGCTGGGATGCCGGCGGGAATACCGAGGATCCACCAATCGCCGATTTGACCGTAATACTGGCAGCGATTCGGGGCAACGAGTCGTTCCATTCCAACTGCAGGACAGATCGCAGGAATAGAATCAACCGCCCAGCCGATCCGGCAGCACAGGAAAATACAGATAGAAATCATAGCGGAGTGCTTCATTATAGACCTCGTGAAATGGTTCAATTAAATTAAAGGATTCATCCAACAGGAGTCAAGGTTTTTCTAAGAGGTTGTTTTACACTAAAAAGAAACGGCGACGACGGGGCAAAGAAGTGGTATTCGGGTATTTGCAAAAAGACAAGAGTAAATGAGAATAGCTTTCAGGAGGGGGGGGAGAAAAAGTGAATCTGGAACTAAAGTTAATCTCGAGAGGTTTTTCTAAAAAAGCTCGGCTGATTCGAAATTAACAGCGGAGCCGATATTAAAAAAGGGCCGGTAAGAAACGGTATTTATGTATAAAAAAAAGCTAAAAATCTTCATCCAACTAAATGAAAAAATACTTATATTTATTAATTTAATGAATCAAAATTGTTTACAATACAACAATCGAGGGGACTCTGCGTTCTATGCGGAAGTGTCAAGTTGTGCTGAATGTGCCCGGTTGAAGATTGGATAAGGCGCCGCTAAACGGAAGTCTGAATTCATATGACGAGTGAAAAGGAAGTTGGATGTGACAAGCTTGCCCGGGCTTGATCGTATCCATTTATTTTAGAAAATAATTCGGGGCGAAAGGACTAAAAAAATGAGTAAAAAGTTCACCATTATCGCAGTAGTTGCCGTCATCATGTTGATGCTGGCAGGATGCGGGAAACCGCCTGAAACCGAAATTCAGAATGCCACCGCGGCTTTTAACGCGGCGAAAGCCGCCGAAGCCGAGCAGTATGCTCCAGAAGCATACCGCGCTGCGATGGACACTCTGAATGCAGCTATGGCTGCCAAGCAAGAGCAGGATTCCAAGTTTGCTCTGTTTAGAGGCTACGGCAAAGCCAAAGAATTGTATATCAAAGCCGAAGCCATGGCGAAAGATGCCGAAACAAGAGCAGCCGCTGAGAAAGAGAAGGTCAAGGCGCAGGTGACCGATATGCTGGCGCAGGCGCAAGCCGCGCTGACCGCCGCCAATGACGCCATCAAGAAGGCGCCGCGCGGCAAAGGCAGTCAAGCGGATATCGAGATGATGAAGAACGATCTGGCGACGGCACAAGCCGGTTATGACGATGCGATGAACGATTTCAATGCGGGAAAATACCTCGCGGCGAAAACAAAAGTTCAGGTCGTCATAGACAAAGCTAACAGCATCGTCAACGAGATCCAGACGGCGACCGCCAAGAAAAAGTAAGGAAGGTATCAGTCGAAATGAGATCGGGAAGAAGGGTCGCCGCGCGGCGACCCTTCTTCCCAGTTGCTAAGCGATTGCCGCTTCGTGACCCGGAGATCTGAAAAACGGAAATCCCCATTATGCCTCATCACCGCCCGAACGCAGGATTTCTTTTCATATTTTTGACACTGTTCTTGATAAGCTGCCAGAAACCCCCTTTAACTACATTGAGCAACGCGCGCGCAGCGCTGGACTCCGCCTCCGCCGCCGGTGCGCTTCGGTATGCGGAAAAACCCTACCGGGAGGCGGAAGCCACGTTGCAGAAAGGATGGTTGGAAGTCGGCCGCCAGAACGGGCGCATCGGACTGTTTCGCAATTATCGCCTTGCCGATTCGCTTTTAACCCGTGTGATCATTCTCGCGGATTCGGCGGCGCGGCTGGCGCGTGAACGGGCGCAGGAATCCCTGGCGCTTGCGCAGAGTGAAACGGATGCGCTTCGCAATGAGTTGGCAACCTGGAGGGAAGCGCTGAATGGATCGCTCGTCATCTACAAAGCGGAACAGATCTGGTCCGAAGCGGACCTGAGTTTGAAGATGAGCGACCGCCTGATCCTGGAGCGAGAATATGAGGCGGCGCTTCAAGCGGTCTCAAACGGCAGAGAGGCGCTCGTCCGTCTGGGAGACTTGCTGACGGAATATGCCAACGATGTAGCGAATCAGAAGAAGGACTGGAACCGCTGGGTCAGGGAGACTCTGGAAGAGTCTCGTGTCGGCAAAGGTTACGCGGTGATCGTGGATAAAACGGCGCACAAAGTCTACCTGGTGAAGAATGGAAGCCTCTTCAAAATGTATAATTGCGAAGTGGGGCATAATTCGGCTCGGCAGAAGATGTTCGCCGGTGACGGTGCGACGCCGGAAGGTAAATATAAAGTCGTAAAGTCGAAGCAAAACGGAAGCAAATATTACAAAGCGCTATTGCTGGATTTCCCCAATTCCACGGATCGAAGGAGATTCCAGGAGAACAAAGCTCGTGGCTTGATATCGTCGCGGGCTCGCATCGGAGCTAACATTGAAATCCACGGAGGCGGCGGTTTGGATCGGGATTGGACGGATGGCTGCGTGGCGCTGACCAACAGTGATATGGACAGTATTATGAAGTATGTGGGTGTGGGGACGCCGGTGACCATTGTGCGAAAATCGGAGCAGTTTCCGCCGTGAGCTTTTCTCATTGCAGGAATACGGCTATCACCCTTCATTTGGATGATGTTGCATGTCAGAGACGGAAACGATGACATTCATGAAGCATCGAATTTGGCTGTTCGTCGGCGCTGCGGCTCTGCTGGTAAGTCTCACGATCTTTTTTTTAGGCTATTCAGCACGGACGCAGGAGGACCGGCGGAGTAGCAGCATCTCATGGAGCGATACATCTTTCGCAGCGCTGCCGAAAGATCCCAAGGCGGCTCAGAAAGAATTGCAACGCCTGCAGAAAGCACTGGAAAAAATCACCCCTTCCAGACCCTACATCGTCATAGATACACATGCCAACAAAGCCTATTTGCGAACTGCGGATTCCATCTGGATTGAAGCGACTTGTTCCACCGGATCCGGAGGCGTCCTGGTGGACAGTCTGACAGGGCGCAAGTGGATCTTCAATACTCCGCACGGTGCATTCAAGATCAACAGCAAGCTGCGCGATCCCTGGTGGCGAAAACCCGATTGGGCTTACATCGAGGAGAATGAAGAGATCCCCAAGGATCCCAGCCAGCGCTACGATCCTGAAATGCTGGGGGAATACGCGATGGGATTCGGGGATGGATACTTCATCCATGGGACGATTTATGAGCGGTTGCTGGGCATCAGCGTGACGCACGGTTGCGTCCGTCTGGGTTCGGATGAATTGAAGCGCTTTTATGATAAAGTTCCCATCGGCACTCCGGTATTCATCTTCTGACGAATCATGGCAATGCGATGTCGTGAAACTATGCGGCTGCTTCCGGCAATACTGGTCTTCGCCTTAGGTTGCAGCAAGACAGCGCCGGAAGGTGCTGCCGATGCAGGTCAACTTCAACAGCGCTCGCGTCTCGAATTACAATACGCTCTCTTGCAAGCGGAACTGCGCCTTGCCCAATCGGATTCGCTGTATCTCGTGATCCATTTCCCTCAGCGGGAACTGCAATTTAAACTGAAGGGCGCGGTGGTCTGGGACTATCCACTGAACTTCGCCGATGAGGATTCCGGGGAAATAGAGCAATTTATACGCAAATTCAGCGCTAATGAAAATCGTTGGATTCGCAGTTTAACCGGGAAATATCTTTTCGCGTCTGTAGAT
>CAZUTK010000101.1:0-6430 GCA_964623265.1 uncultured bacterium
AAATGCGTTCCAGAAGGTTGCCGTCAGGAGCGGCGGCTATTTCCACTCCGGCGCTGCCAGAACTTAAGGAATCCACGCAGAACCAGCCTGACAGCCGCAACAGAGTGAATGGCGGGCAGCTGACATTCTGCGTCAGCTCGGTGTTGCGCACATTATAATGCGAGATCGTCAGAGTGCCGATCCCTTCGACTTGTGTGACAGTATCTATGCAGACGAAGCTCTCCGGCACGCTCCAGCCCGGCAGATTCGGCTTGAACGGATAGCCGGACAGCTGTTTGTCCAACGCCATCAGCAGCACATTCTTCATCCGGGGGTGATTCTCCAGCAGCGCGACGATCTTTGATCCGACCGGCGAAGCAGGGTTGTTCGCCGTGGTCATCGGAACGAATGTTTCCGGAACCAGCGGCAGTTCGTCCCACATATGGATCCAGCCCTGATCCGCCTGGTTCGGCATTCCGGAAAGGAATAACCAGCCGAATTCTCCGTCGGGAGATGACGACTCGGCTGTAGTGATCTTCAGCGTCAGGCTCCCCCAGATTGAACCCCCGGGGCTCAGCGTGGAAGCAATTTTGGGGAATTGCGTGATCGGTGCTAAAGTCGTTCGCGGATTACGGGCGTGCAGCCACTCCTGATCCAGGGATCCGGATCGAATCCGCCATCTCGATTGCAGCAGGTTCGGTTGGAGAATCCAGAGGCTGATTCCACTGCGCCATAGCCGCCAGGCGCTGCGCAGAGATCTCGTAGAATTTCCGGTTATCGCCGCCACCCAGAAGCTGTCCACCTTTCCCACCTGGTTATATCCGTAAAGATTTTCTCAGGGTCGCAAATCCCATTCGCAGTGCAATCCCTCCGAAAATGTCACCTCCTGTGAGCAATCCACAATCCAATCCAGATGCAAGCCGTCATCCGCTAATTTATAGAAGATCGTCACACGCGCAGGCAGTTGGCCGCCCTGGGAATCCACCATGCAGGCGCTTGCGAAGACCGCTTCCGTATCAGATAAAAATTGTATCTGACCCGGTGCTGGAGAGTAAGCGCCTGCAGTGATTTTTCCCGCGTAGCTCATCGCTTCCAGCGCATTGCCGTCCGGCGGATAGAAACGGCGGAAATCGAGCAGGCTTCCCGGCGGATGGCTTCCCGTACCTTCCGCGGTGATCTCCACGCGATAGAACGCGTTTTCGAGGATCACTCCGTGAGCGGTCTGCGGCGTCCAGAATGCAAATGTTGCGAAAAGGACGCGACTCAAGCCGGTTCTTAACATTCCCTGCAACCATCCCAAAGATGTCTCAAGGTAAAGAATATCATCAAAAAATGCCATAAAAATTGCTTAAATATTGCGAAGGCTCTCCATTTTTCGCAACCACAGCGCTTGACTTTATTCCAGAAATTTCGTATCTTCATAAAAGGTTAAAACGGAAGAAGAAATGAACTGCAGACTCGCGCCGGCGTCGCTCCTCGTTATCGCTCTTCTGGCAAATCGCGTCACCGCCATAGACCCTTTTTACCACACCAATCAGGAAATCTACGACCACATCCTCGCCTGGCAGGAAATCTACCCCGACACCGTCCGGGTGGACACCATCGGCTATTCCCATCAGGATCACCTCCCCATCTGGGCGGTGAAACTCTCCGATAACGTCTGGGAAGACGAAGACGAGCCGACGGTTTTGCTGGCGGGGCAGGTGCACGCCGAAGAAATTTTGGGCGTCGAAGTCGTGCTGGCGTTGATGGACACCATCTTGACCAAACGGCTGCAGGAACAATACCGCGTCTGGCTGCAGACGTTGGAAATCTGGTTGATCCCCACCGCCAATCCGGAAGGCCACCAGGTGGTGATGGACGAATGGGACATCTCCTACCGCAAGAACAAGCATGATCTGAACAACAACGGGATCTTCGATTATCAACCTGGCATGGGCGGCGATATAGACGGAGTGGACATCAACCGCAATTTCCCCTTGAACTGGGTGCATGGCGATACTTTTATGCAGCCCGGCGGCGCCGAAGCGTACGACTATTTCAAGGGATTCTACCCCTTTTCCGAGACGGAGACGCAGGCACTGTGGGATCTGGGTCAGAGGGAGAAATTCTCGTTTTCGATCGTGTGGCACAGTTCCCGTTCCGGCGCCAACGCCGAAAGAGTCTTTTATCCCTGGGATTGGGACGACAGCGGTAAGACTCCGCCGGATTTCAACGTCCTCGAATCCACCGCGATCAATGTCGCAAGCCGCATCCCCCGGCTGGGAACCGGCACCTATAACTATTTCCCCAGCGACGCTCCCCGCGGCAATCAGCACGACAACTTCTACGCCTATTTCGGAACCATCGCGCTGCTGATCGAATGCGGCACGGAGAACCTGCAGCCGCCCGCCGCGCAGGCGCAGCAGATCGTCGCCGCCAACCTGCAGGGCGCCGCCTGGCTCTTGAACCGCGCCGCGGGCTACGGCAACAGCCCCAATCCCAACCACGCTCAGATCACCGGCGTCGTGAAGGACGCCGGAGGCAATCCGCTGCCGGCGGTGGTGAGCATCGCGGAACTGGACGGACCGTACCTCCAGCCCCGCACCTGCGACCCGCTGTACGGCCGCTACCGGCGCTACGTGATGCCCGGCACCTACACGCTGCGCGTTCATCTGCGCGGATACGAATCTCAGGAAGCCATCGTCACCGCCAATTCCAGCGGGAAAATCACCCGCAACTTCACGCTCGCCGCGAAACCAGCATTCACGTTTTCCGGCGAGGTGCGTGCGTTGGGCGGAGCGACGCTGCCCGCAACGCTCTTCATCCGCGGTGAAGAAGTGGATGACACCGTTTTCGTCGCGTCCGACGGACAGATCCATCTCTCCTTGCCTTCCGGCGGCTACAGCCTGCTCTTCGACAGCCCGGGCTGCGTTCCCCGCTTCGACTATCTCCAGCTTGACGAAGACCGCCACGTCGTCTTCGAACTCGCCCCGGAAACCGTGATCTTCAGCGACGCCTTCGAATCCGGCTTGAACCAGTGGAATCACGGCGGCGTCCACGATCACTGGGGGACGGAGACGGACACCGCCTGGGGGGGAGGCATGGTTGCGACGGAGAGCCCCTACGCCGAATACTCAGCCGGAACCGACAGCCGGCTGCAGATCGCCTCGCCGCTCGACCTTACCGGATCCGTCACCGCCGCCCTCGTCTTCGATCACTGGTACTACTTCGAGCCCGGGTATGACTCTGCCGCCGTGGAAGCGAGCGCGGATGGAGGATACAATTGGAGTACCATCGTGGGTCCCTTCGATCGCCAGAACATCGGCTGGGGGAAAGCCTACGGCGACTTGAATCCCTACTGCGGCTTGCCGGACGTCCGCTTGCGCTGGCGGGTCTGGACGGACGGATCTTTGAACGAGCAGGGTTGGCGTTTGGATAACATCCGCGTGGCGGCGGCGGATACCGCCGCTTTCGCGCCGCCTGATGCGACGTTTCCCGCGGAACACGGTTTGATTTCCGTCTATCCCAATCCGTTCAATGCGAACTTCAGTCTCCTGCTGCATCTGCAGCATCCTGAGAAGGTGGATCTCTCACTCTGGGACGTCGGCGGCAGACTGGTGGCGGCGATCGCGGCGGGCGAACTGTCCGCGGGGACGCACCGGTTCAACGTCGCTCTACCGCTTTCCCGGGCAACCGGCATCTATCTGCTGCGCATTCAGCAGCGGGAAAAAACGGAAGTGCGTAAAATTCTGTATTTAAAATAGAGAGGACTGCAACGCCCGACGACGATCCGGAAATCTGGATCTCCCTCGGTTCCAACCTGGGGGATCGGGAGACGCATCTCCGCTTCGGTCTGCGCCGCTTGGCGCGACTGGGGCGGATCCGCCGCCTCTCCGGAATCTATGAGACCAGCCCTTGGTATGCGGATCGCGCCGTTCCTGCACAGGATCAACCCGACTATCTGAATGCGGTCTGCTCGTTGAAGCCGGCAGGATCGGATCCCTTCGCCGCGCTGGCGCAGTTGAAGGAGATCGAGCGGGCGGCGGGACGGATCGCCGAAGTTTCCGGCGCGCCCCGCACTCTGGATCTGGATCTGCTGTTCTGGGGGGATCGGGTGTTGCACAGCGAAACCCTCATCCTGCCCCATCCGCGGACGGAACTGCGCAAGTTCGTTTTGGTGCCGCTGTGTGAAGTCGCGTCGGATTGGATCCACCCCGCAAGCGGCAGAACCGTCCGGCAGATGCTCGAGTTGTGTCCGGATCGCGGCAGAGTGGAGTATTGGAAAGCGTGGGAACCGCCGGCGGAGATAGCAGCGTAGAATCGGGCGGTATAATTCCTTGACCATTCCCGGAAAGCCGGAGGCTGTGTGCTATTGAAAGACATCCGCTATTTAGCCGTCGAAGGCGTCATCGGAGTGGGGAAGACCACGCTGACGCGTCTGCTGGCGGACCGCCTCCAGGGCCGTCTGGTACTCGAAAAGCACGACGACAACCCCTTCTTAGTGGATTTCTACAAGGACCCCATGCGCTATGCGTTCCAGACCCAGATGTTCTTCCTGCTCTCCCGCTTCCGGCAGCAGGAAGAGTTCCGGCAGCTGGATGTCTTTCATCCCGTGGTCATTTCGGACTATATCTTCGCCAAAGACAGAATCTTCGCTTATTTGAATCTCGCAGACCGCGAATTGCAGCTTTACGATCAGATGTATCAAACGCTCGGAAGAAATGCCCCGCGTCCGGATCTGGTCATCTACCTGCAGTCTTCGGTGCAGCGCCTGATGCAAAATATCCGTAAGCGAGGCCGGAGCTACGAGAAGCACATCACCGAAGAGTACATTCGTTCTCTCAGCGAAGCGTACAATCATTTTTTCTTCCATTATCAGGATTCCCCCTTGTTGGTGGTCAACAGCAGCAATCTGGATTTCGTCAACCGGGAAGCGGATCTGGAGACCCTGCTGATGCAGATTGACCGCCATCCAGGCGGGGTCGTTTTTCTGAATCCGGACGTCACATGAGGTTGCGATGGGCGGTTTGATACGCTTCGTTGTTTTTCTTTTGATCGTGTACCTCGTTGTGCGTTGGCTGATGCATTGGTGGAAGGGGGATCAGCCGCAGGTGAAAGGCGAACGCCGCGAGATGCCGCCTCCTTTCGAAGATCGAGACGTCTTGGATGCGAAATTCACGGAAATCCCGTCCGAACAAAAACCGGGCGAAGAGAAGGGTGACAGATAGGCTGTTCCCCTCTGAAATTCTGGAGATAGTATGCGCAGTGTGATTCGAACCGATAAAGCACCCGCCGCCATCGGTCCCTACAGCCAGGGAATCGTCGTGGGGGGGACGCTTCTTTACACCGCGGGTCAACTGCCGATGGACCCGAAGACGGGTCAAATCGTCGGCGAGGACACCGCCGCTCAAACCCGGCAGGCTCTGACCAACCTGCAGGCGATCCTCGAAGCGGCAGGCTCTTCGTTGAACCAAGTGGTCAAGACCACGGTTTTTCTGCAGAGTATGAACGATTTCGCCGCGATGAACGAAGTGTACGCGCAGTTTTTCGCGGAAAATCCCCCGGCTCGTTCCGCTGTCGAAGTGGCGAAGCTGCCCAAAGGGGCGCGAGTGGAAATCGAAGCCGTGGCGCTGGTCGGTTGACAGGCATGCGAATCCCAGCCTGCGGGGTGGTTTGCTTCTGCTGGCTGTTCGGTTGGTCTTCGCTGAACGCCGCCTCCAATGCGCAGGATAGTTCCCGGCTTCCGTTTCTGCGCTCCCCGTCCGGCTTCGCGCTGCAATCCGCCATCGTGCCCGGGCTGGGGCAGGCTGCTCAGAGGGATTGGATTCACGGCGGGCTGTTCTTCGCGGGGGAAGCCTTTCTCGCTTATAATGCGTTTTACTTCTGGGAGCATCAGTATCGGCGCAATGCCGCAGACGCCCCGGGCAGGCGGTACGATCGGGATACTGCGTACGGGCTGGCGGTCTGGTACGGTGCGGGCGCTTTGTTCTGCGCGGCGGACGCCTTCTACGCGAAGCGCGCGTCCGGTGAAATCAGCCCCACCCTGGCGGTGTTCCGTTCCGCGCTCTTCCCCGGCTGGGGGCAGCTTTCCAACGGCAAACGACTGAAAGCCGGCGCCGTTTTCCTCCTGCAGACCGGACTCGGTTTCGCCGCCTTCACCCAGCATGAGCGCTTTCTTTTTTACGATTCCCGCGGCGAAACCGCCGAAGCCGATTTCTACAAGAACGACCGCAACCGCCTGCTCTGGTGGTCGGTCGGCGCTCTCATCTACAGCGCCGCCGACGCCTTCGTGGATGCGCATCTGCAACGTTGGGATGTATCGGAAGATCTCAGCCTGATCCCGCTGCTGGATCCCGATCGCCGCACGATGAGGTTGGAAGTTCGTATTCCTCTCTCCATTCGGAAATAACGCAGGAGTTTTCTATGATCTCTCGAGAGGCTGCGCTGGAATTGGTGAAGCGGCGCGTCC
>CAZUTK010000102.1:0-6080 GCA_964623265.1 uncultured bacterium
CCGGTGGGGGGTCAATGGCATAGGCGGCAACCGCCACCATTCCCACCACTACCAATGCTAAGAGTAAACGTTTCATTTGGAACTCCTCCTAATATGTTGTGTATAATAGGGTGAGACCCTTCGGGGTGCTCACCTGCCGCCGCCGGGAGTACCAGGTTCCAGCCACACTCCCGCGGCGGCTTTTTCTATGTTGATGCCTGCGCGCACCCGGGGCTTTGCAGCCGCGCGCAGGGTTGCTGGAAGTTTAGGATCATCTCATTTCCGCTCAAATTTTTGTTGACTTATGCCGTATATTCTACTAGATTTAACAACAGACCGGACCGTAAAAAGGTCGCAGGTCAGACGCCGCCGGCGGGGGTTACGGTTCCAGCCCCACCCCCGCGGCGGTTTTTATTTCGCGGCTTCCAGCCTTACTGGACCGAGCCGCGCTCTTCGTCGTTCTTCAGTTCGAAATCTTTCCGAATGGATGCCGTAATCCGCGTTTCCACCGTGGCCTTGCGCCCGCCGGCACGCACAACAAAAAACCCCATACGGGAATGTTTAGACATCTTCCCGTTGGGGTTCTAAATGGATGAAAACTAATTCTTTCCGCCTCGCAGTTGCAGGAAAAGAGCCTAAATCCCATTGCAGCGGCGGATATAATGGATGCTGCAATCGTGAACATGTGAATAAGCTTTTATCTAGAAATTTCGATTGCGAAATACCGCCGGCGGGCTGCTGTTGACGTTGAAGTTGATCCCGCAGGCAGAAGAGAAATCCAAAATTCGCTGATAATATACGATAATTTTAAGCCGGAGTCAAGTCTTTTTTAAGAAATTTTTAAATTTTACAAATGTCACGCTGCCCGCTCTGAAAAGCCCGCCTGAAAAGCCGGCTTCCTGCAGATTTTCAGCTTGTTCCTCGTCCTCGGCCGTCCGCAGGAGAGCCTCATCTTCCTGCAATAAAAGCAAAAGTCCGCTTCAGCGGACCCTTGCTTCCCCGCGGTGCTCGCGGCTGATTATTGAATTTTAATTTCCGCGGTGCGGGGAGTCGCTTTTATGGCTTTCGGGAGGAAGATCTCCAAGATGCCGCGGGAATACTCCGCGCGGATCCCCGTCGCGTCAATCTCCTCCCCGATGCGGAAACTGCGGCGGAACGCCCCCCCGATCCTCTCCTGACAGTAGCAGGAATCTCCCTCACGGTTCAACGGCAGCTTTCTTTCTCCCTGGATCGTCAGGAGCTGATTCTTATAGGCGATCTTCACGTCTTCTTTCTGCACACCGGGCAGCTCCATCTGAATCTTGTAGCCCTCCGGACTCTCCAGAATATCCGTCGGCGGCGTGAAGCCGTTGCGAGGCGCTTCAAATTCCACCGGATGAAAAACTCCCGGGAAAGGAAAATGTCGCGGCGGCATAGCGTATCGAATGACCATAATCTTCTCCTTATCGAGTGATGTGTTTGCTTGCTGATCATCAGAGCAATGGATGTGCCACTATTCATAACTTCATATATTACAATGAGTAAAACCGCTTAAGCCGTCATCACCGTATAATTGCGGGCTTTCTTGTGTCATCCTGTCAGAAGGCGCGGAGATCCTGTCAGGATAAACAGGGTGAGATGCGGCGCTCACACCGGCGAAATCTGCAGGGCGAACCAGTCTAACAGCGCCTTCGAGGGCAAGGGGTCAAATCTTGCTCGGATTCTCTTGATTTCGTGGATAGATCCTTCTAATTTTCTTCACGCGTATGTAATACTATTGGGAGATTTGTGCGGATTCTTCTTTTGCACCCGGCTCTGGTCGTCCATCGCCTCTGGCAGCGGCGGTTGACTCCGTTCTTAACGGTCGGAGCGGGGATTCTCGCTTCGGTTCTCGAGGGGGCGGGTCATCAAGTTGAACTGCTGGACGCCGCTGGGGAAGGTTGGGATCAGCGCGGTTTGCTGGATGACGACTGGATCGAAGTAGGCTTGCCCGAAGAAGAAATCGCCGCGCGCATCCGCCGTTTTCAGCCGCACGTCGTGGGTTTCTCGCTCCCCTTCTGCGAACAAATGCCGCGCCTGAGATCGCTGGCGCGCTGGGTCAAGGCGATCCATCCGGAAATCCTGGTCGTCTGCGGCGGCAATCAAGCCTCCTGCGCCACGCAGTCTCTTCTCGAAATTGCGGAGGTGGATGCCGTCCTGTTGGGTGAGGGGGAGGTGAATTTCATACGCTTGTTGGATCGGCTGCAGGCGGGAACCGATTACAACGGCTTATCCGGGATAGCGTTCCGCGGCGACAGGGGGGACGTCATCGTGCGCGGCAACGACACCGTCCTGCAGAATTTGGATCAACTGCCGCTGCCGGACTACACTCGTCTGCCTCTTTCGCAGTACTTTAAAAACCTCGGCGCCCGCCGCATCCCCTTGTTCACTTCCCGCGGCTGTCATCAAGCCTGTGCATTCTGCTCCATCCCCTTCCAGCACGGATCCGTCCAGCGCAGATGGTCCCCGCGGTACATCCTCGAGCAGATTATTTACCTGTATGAAACGTTCGGCATCCGGGAATTCACCTTCGACGACGACGGCTTCACATCGGATGTTGAATGGCTGCACCTCTTCCTCGATCTGCTGATTCAGGCGGATCTCAAGCTGCAGTGGTCCACGCGGGGGGGAGTCGAAGCCGCCAATCTGAGCGACGAGATTCTGGACAAAATGAAGCGAACCGGAGGGAAAACCCTGAATTTTATCGTGGGATCCGGTAGCCGGAACATCCTGCGAAATGCTTTGAAAAAAAACCTGGATTTATACGAATTCGAGGCGGCTTTGCAGCGTATCATCTCCCGAGGCTTCGAGGTCATCTGTCAGTTCTTTCTCGGCGCGCCCGGCGAAACGATCGAAGAAGTTTACGAAACGTTGAACTACGCCTGGAAGCTGCGCACCAAGGGCGTGGATCACTTCAAGTTCCAAATGATCGAACCACTTGCCGGATCCGCGCTGGCGTCGTCGGCTGAGTCAAACCGGATCCGCGTGCTGTATGATTACACTTCGCGGCTGAACATTTCTCAACTGGAAGAAGCGGATCGCACCTACCTGGAAATCGCTCGCATCCGCGATACCGCGGAATATGAATTCAGCCGACGCGGTTTGATGTCTCCGGTTTTGCTTAAAAGAAGCAGCGAAACGAGAAAGAATGTTCGTCTTGAATCGAGGTATTTCTCCACCGTCGCCCCGAAACCTGCGATTCAACCCCAGCCGGCTTTGCGGATGTTGAATCCCGAACCCGTGGAAGATCTAACGGGTTGACAACTGCGGCGGAGGAAGATGAGGTTTTCGCTTGAAGTTGTTATCGCAATTCCGTTTTCGTCTGCCGGAAGCGCTGAAGGACACCCGTTCGCTCGCGGAACACGCCCGCTATGACGCACTGAGCGCTCTCATCCCGGATTTCATCTTCTCACCTGACAATCCCTTGATCTGGCAAAATCATCTTCGCTACCCCTATTTTCTCGAATGGTTCGGCGACGTCCGCGGAAGACGAATCGCCGATCTCGGCTGCGGATGGGGCTTCCTCGCGTGGCGGTTTGCGCAAGACGGCGCCGTTGTCGTCGCTCTGGATATTTCGCGGGAAGCGATGAAACTAAGCCGAATTAAGCAGCCCGTATTCAACGGCAACTTGCATTTTGTGCAATGCGGACTGGAAGAGTTGCCTCTGCGGTCCAGCTTCGATTTTGTGACCTGCACGGATGTGTTAGAGCATGTCGAGGATCTGCAGAAGGTAATTCAGGAAGCAGCGCGCTTGCTGAAGCCGAAGGGCAGATTCGGCTTCGTCACCGTCAACAAAACCCGCTTGGCGCGGATGATCTACATTGATCTGGCTGAAAACTTCGCCGGTCTCCTGCCGAAGGGGACGCATCGCTTCGAAAAGTTCATCCCGCCTGCGGAACTGGCTCGCCTTTTCGCCCTGTGCGGAATGCGGATTTTGGATCTGCAGGGAATTCTGGTGAATCCCTTCTTGAAACGCTACCATTTCTGGCGCTCGAAAGCTATCGAATACATCGGCATCGCCGAAAAAGAGTAAAAAAGCGGATTTCGCATCCGCTTTACTCATCCTGTTCGTTGCGCTGAGCCTATTCAGTGGCCGACACCGACCGTCACATTGCGGAAGCGCGCCGGGCTGGCTCCGTGCGACATCTCCGCAACCTGCGCCGGTTGTCCTTTGCCGCAATTGACCACCCCCCACAATGTCCAGTAATCCGCGTCGGCGATGCCGTCGCAGGATCTCCAGAAATCCGGCGTGATGCCTTGGTAATTCGGATTCTTCAGCATCCTTCCCAATTTACCCTTCTTGATCTCCCATGCGATTTCGCACCCGAACTGAAAGTTCAGGCGCTTCTGGTCAATAGACCAGGAGCGGTTCGTCTCCATAAAGATTCCGTCCTCGGTGCCGCCGATCAGCTCTTCCAAAGTCTGATCTCCGGGCAGAAGGCTGAGGTTGGAGTTGCGCACGATGGGGATATGCGACCAGCCGTCGGCGCGATTGGCCCCCACAGAGCGTTCCGCGCCGATTTTATGCGCCAGCTCGCGGTTGTACTGATACCCCACAAGCCGTCCTTCCTGAACGATGAACCAGCGCTGCGAACGAACGGCGTCGTCGTCGTAACCCGCTGTCGCCAAGCCTCCGGGGATGGTGTTATCGCAGACCAGGTTAACAAGGGGGGATCCGTATTGAAAAGCTCCCAATTTCTCCGGCGTCGCAAAGCTCGTCCCGGCGTAGTTCGCTTCCATCCCCAGCACCCGATCCAATTCCGAAGGGTGACCCACCGACTCGTGAATCTGCAGTGCGAGCTGCGACCCGTCCAGGATCAGCGTCTTGCTGCCGGAAGGGCAAACATCCGCGCTGAGCAGCGCTTCCGCTTGTTCCCGGATGCGCGGCGCATTCTCGAGCAGCTTCAAGCCCGCAACCACTTCATAACCGCCGCTTTGATACTGACCTCCGAACGAGCTCGGATAGCTGCGGACCTGCACGTCATCGCCCTGCACCGCGGTGGCGGAAAAACCCGCACCGGAACGAAGCAGCGTCTGATCTATCAGACTGCCTTCCGACGTCGCCAGCCATTGCCTTTCCCGAGAGAAAGACATCGAAGCGCTGGTAACGACGATTCGCGGGGATCGGCGCAGCTCTTCATCCAGAGCGAAAAGCAGTGCGAGCTTTTCCGTCAGAGAGACTTTGAACGGATCCAGCTGGTACGGGGTGATCCAAACATCGCGATACACCGGTTCGGGTGCCAGCCGGACATTTTCTTTCTTCAACGTGGCGCCGGCGCGGGCGATGCGCACGGCAAGTTGCGCGGCTCGATTCATCTCCTCGCGGTTGACGCGCGCCGACGAGGCGAACCCCCAGGCGCCGTCCACGATCACCCGGATCCCGAAACCCGAATCCTCCGAAAGGTCCATCTCCGCGATCTGCCCGTTGCGCACGACGAGATCTTCCCGCCGCCGCTCGATAATGCGGATATCCGCATACGATGCGCCCAGACTCTTCGCGGTATCCACGGCGTTTTCCGCCAAAGTTCTCACGACGATCGCCTCATTTCATCAGAATTCGCTTGCGCTGGTGAAGTGAAATTTCGAAATCTTGATTGCCGGCGCCACAAATCTCCCCGCAAAGAACGCGTCGGCGGTCTTCCTCGATCTCGATATCTGCTCAACGCGGTTGAATGCCTCCACAGCGCTCTCCGTGAAGCGCAAGTTGCGTATTGCTTGCCGCACGGTGCCGTCTTCGATCCAGAACGTCCCGTCGCGCGTCATTCCGGTCAAAATCAACTTGATGGGATCCAACACGTTGGTGTAGTGGAAATGCGTGACCAATATCCCCCTTTCCGTCGTGCGGATCATCTCTTCCAGATTGGAATCCCCCGCTGCCATCAGCACGTTCAGCGGGAAAGCACCGGTGCTGTTGGGCTGCGGCAGCGAATGTCCCGTCGTTTCAGTGCCCGCCTTCTTCGCGGTGTAACGGTCGTGAGCCACCTGGCGGGCGATTCCGCGTTCGATCAAAGTGAGTTTCTGGCGCGGAATGCCTTCGAAGTCGAAGGGGAGACCGGGATTCATCGCGTCATAGGCGTCATCCA
>CAZUTK010000103.1:0-1094 GCA_964623265.1 uncultured bacterium
CACGCCCTGGGAGGTCTACTCCGGACGCGCTCAACCTCCCCCTGTTGCGCTTTAAACTTGAACTTGCCGAGTTATAAATGACCAACGCGAAAAACGTTATCTGCTTGAATGTCGCTATGCTGATGTGCTCTGTTATAGCAGCTGCGCAATCAGATGATTGCATGAATGTTCTTGCAAAGAAGGAATCCATGTTCTATGAACATGTAGTAAATAATGTAATTTTTAAAATTATATATGAAAGATATAAGTGTAGTGAAGTGGAAGAATCGGAGTTCAGATACCTTCTTCCTGGTGTCGGGAATTCCTATGTTATTAAATTTCAATGTTCTGAAATCGCCTTCCCCGATCCCGACTATATATTGTATGAGTATTATATGGAAAAATTTTTAACTCCTTCAGAACCGGATTCTTTAGGACGTGTGAGGTGGACAACTAAATTTGGGATTCATTTTAATGCGCCGATTAATAAGGGGCTGGTTCTTTATAATGTTGCGAATGAAAACTATTTGATTGTTAGCGGCTATGCATTTCTCGATCCTATTAGCCATTTTTACTTTCGAGACGGATTTGATTCGTCTTCGTTAATCAGCTACTGTAAGGTTAGATATTTTAATTATCAGCCGATAATTGAGAATTTTTCCGTTAAAGAAAAATGGGTGGAATTTTATTCGGAGGCTATGGATGATTATTATCGAGCGGATTTGTCGGAAGATCGTATTGGGCCTGAACTGCGTCTAAAAGACTGAGAAGCGAGGAATACTTTAGAGTGGCAATTTCAATTCTGAAGCGCAACGAGAAGCGGAGCTTCTCCTGAGCAGATTTCCTACGGCATCTTCCAGTCCTGACCTTTCCGCAAGTGACATATAGTGGGCAGGGAGAGACGAGATCGGATAAGAGAGTGCCTCGAATTCCACCCGCTATCTGCTTCAAAGTGTGGCGCGGGCACTAAGTCCTTTATCTGTGCGTTATATTGGGAGTGCGGGATTTACTGGGGGGGGATCCCGCACGTTCCGCAACGCGAAAGCCGCGGAACAAGCGATTCAAGCCCGAACGCCAGTTCGGGCTTTGTCGTTTTCAGCAACGTCTGTAGCGGA
>CAZUTK010000103.1:1133-4687 GCA_964623265.1 uncultured bacterium
CCCTGTTCCGTTTTTCCTTCTTTCTTTTCTTTTTCTCTGTTCGGTCGGATCGCATCAGGCGCCGTGGGCGGGGGCCTCTTCTTCCGGCTGGAAGTTCTCCACCTCCTCGATGATCGTCTGCACGATTTCTTCTTCCTTGATGCGCCGGACCACTTCTCCCTTGCGGTAGAGGATGCCCACTCCTTTGCCGGCGGCGATGCCGATGTCGGCTTCCGACGCCTCCCCCGGGCCGTTCACGACGCAGCCGAGCAGGGCGATCTTTACCGGCTTCTTGTATCCTTTCAGCGCATCCTCAAGCTGGCGCGTGACTTTGAACAGGTCTATCTCCAGCCGCCCGCAGGTGGGGCAGGCGATGATCTCCACGCCGCGCGATGCAAGCCCCAGCGAGCGGAGAATTTCCTTGCCGACCTCTACTTCCTTTTCCGGTTCGTCGGTGAGGGAGACGCGAATGGTGTCGCCGATCCCTTCGGCCAGAAGCGCGCCGATGCCGACGGCCGATTTGATGGTCCCTACGCGGGGCGTTCCGGCCTCGGTTACGCCCAGGTGGAGCGGATAGTCGGTTCGCTCGGCGATCAGCCGGTAGGCCTCGATCATCAGCCGCACGTCGGTGGACTTGACGGAGATGATGACGTCCCGGAAGCCGACCTTCTCGCAGATTTCCACGTGGCGCATGGCGCTCTCGAACAGGGCTTCGGAGGTGGGATAGCCGTGTTTTTCCAGAATGTCTTCTTCCAGCGATCCGGAGTTGACGCCGATGCGGATGGGGACCCCTTTTTCCTTTGCGGCGTTCAGCACTTCGTGGATGCGCTCCACCTTGCCGATGTTCCCCGGGTTGATGCGGACCTTGGCCACGCCCCCTTCGATCGCTTTCAGGGCGAAGATGTGGTTGAAGTGGATGTCGCTCACGATGGGAACGTTCACCGCGCTGACGATTTCGCCGATTGCGGCGGCGGCGTTCTTTTCGTTTACCGTGACGCGCACGATGTCCACACCCGCCTCCTCGCACCGCCGGATCTGTGCGACGGTTGCCTCCACATCGGCCGTTTTTGTCTTCGTCATCGTCTGCACGGAGATCGGCGCGCCCCCTCCCACGGGGATATTGCCGACCATCACCCGGCGCGTCTGCCGCCGTCTGAACGGGGCCACCACCATCGGGCTGTCATCCTTCTGCGCGTTTCCGTTCGCGTCAACGATCTGAAGATCAAGTCTGTTCATGGAAAAAATTCAAAGTTCAATGTTCAGGAGAGCGGCGGCAAAGATTCAAAGTTCCGGGTTCCTATCCAATCCCGAATTGTTCCGTTCGATTGCGCGGCCGTTGCGTTTCCGTTGGCCCTACAGATCTGCCCTTTTGCTTGCGTTGTTCAGCAGGTCCTTCTCTTCCTGTGTCAGGCTTTGATAGCCCTGGTCGGAAATCTTGTCCAGTATCCGGTCGATGCGCTCCTGATCCTCGCCGAAGTTCATGTTCACGGGGGCGCTGCGCGGCACGTCCCGGAAGCGGGCCTCGATGATCCGTGCCGATTCCCGGCGGTCCGCCCGCGACACGGGGCCGGGCGGAGGAGGAGGCTGCGAAAACTGTCCGGCATCGCGTGCCGGCCGCCCCGACAGCTTGTTTGCAATGATCGTATGCAGCCCGGTTTTCAGCAGAATAAATCCCGTTAACGCTCCGCCCAGATGGGCGAAGTGGGCAATGTTGTCCGTGGGGCTGTTGCTGATGCCGCGGAAGACGGAATAGCCGATATAGAAAATCGCCGCCCATTTTGCTCGCATCGGAATAAAAAAGAGCAGGATAATCCGGTCGGGAAAGAGCATCGCATAGGCAATCATCACTCCGGAAATTGCCCCGGAGGCTCCCACCGCAGGTGCGGCACTGCCGTCAATGACCGTGAAGATGGTATGCAGCAAACTTGCTCCAAGTCCGCTGAGCAGATAAAACACCATCATGCGCTTCGGGCCGAACTGATTCTCGATTTCCGAGCCGAACATCCACAATACGAACATGTTCATCAGCAGATGGAAAAAATCCGCATGAAGAAACATGGTGGTGAAGTACTGCCAGGGACGGAAGAAAGGAGAGTCCGGAGGCCAGAGCGCTCCATACTGCAGGAAAATGTGATCCAGTATGCGGCCTGTGCCGTCCGGGTATGTTCCCATAGGGAGCATGCCCAGCACAAAAATTCCGACGTTCAGGACCAGCAGCCACTTGATGACGGGAGGAAAAAAGCTCGGACGGCTGTATGAAAAACGGTCGTTATACATCAGTGTTCGGTTTCAGTGAGGCTTCCTGCGGATGCAGGCCGGAGGAAAGACGCCGCCGCCGTCGCGGTATTTTCCGGCTCTTTCTTTTGTTCTTTGCTTCCGGTCGGTCCGGGTCCGGTACGCCCGCGCCGGGGGAAATGATTCGCCCGAATCCATGCAAGGTTGTAACCGCATTCCGGGGTCTCGGGCTTTTTTTGCCTGTTTTATCGAATGCATGGATCCCCGCTTTCGCGGGGATGACAGATGTACTAATGCGCGGCGTCGATTTGCTTCTGGTGGATCCCCGCTTTCGCGGGGATGACAGTTCAACGCTTCGCGAGCGCATGCGAGACGACAAAAGATCCCCGCATTCGCGGGGATGACAGCTGGCGCTTTCCTTCTTTTTACTCTCAATTGAAGAGATCCCCGCATTCGCGGGGATGACAGTTCAACGTTTCGCGATGCATGCGAGACGACAGGCCATTCCGTATTCCGGCTGGTGCGCACTCCCGTTCTTTCTCTTTCTATCGGCGATTCCGGATGCCGTCCCACCAGTTGTTGATGGAGCGTCGGCCGTGCAGGACGGGGATGTAGTCATCCAGCCGTTCGTCGCAAAAATCGTCCCGCAGCCGGTCGGCCTGATAGGTGAGGAGGGCTGCGATCAGTTCCGTCAGTCCGGCCGTCGTTCTGCCGTCATCGGGGCCAATGTCCGTGATTTCCCCGACGCGGGCAAGGGCAATCGGGCGCTCCTGGTGGAGCAGTTCGTACCGGAATGCGACGGGGACAAGGGAGCATTCGCCGATCATGCGTATCAGGTGGGCCGTTCCGGAATAGCAGCGGACCGGCCGGCGGTCGTTCGGAACGATTTCCCCCTGCGGAAACAGCCACAACACCCGTCCGGTTCCGCGCAGGAGGGTTGCGGCGTAGTCGAGCGAGCGGCGGGCCGAGCGGAAGTTCTCCCGGTCGACGGAAAACATCCCCAGACGGCGGAAAAATCCGTAGCGGCGCAACTGCCGCTCTTCCATGATTCCGTAGGCGTCGTGGTCGAACAGGTCCAGGGAGAGAAGGATCGGCATCACGGCATCCCACCAGGAGGGGTGGTTCGCCACGATCAGAAGGGGGCGCTCCGGGGCGCGATCCTTATTCCACGCTGCAAGGCGTTCGCCGCCGCACACGGAGACCTGCGCAAGCCGTTTCCGCGCATGGCCGCGAAAATATCGGGTAAAAAATCGCCTGTGGAATCGGGTCGGCCGGGCCGTGAGCATGCGGTGTTCGGTTCGTGCGCTCTGTGCCGTTACAGCTTCGTATGGGTTCGGTGT
>CAZUTK010000103.1:4702-5923 GCA_964623265.1 uncultured bacterium
CGTCGGTATATTTTCGGAACCCGGAGCGGAAAATACGGCATTCATTCGGAGTTGCTACGTGAAAGAGCCAGTGCGCGAAGTCGAGACTATTATAATCGGCGGGGGAATCAGCGGGGGAACCGCGCTGCACCGGATCGCCTCCGCCGGAAAGGATGTGCTGCTGCTGGAGCGGAACGACCGCCCGGGAGGGGTAATGGTCTCCGAACGGAATGATGCCGGTGCGCTGATCGAGCGGGGACCGAACAGCATCCAGAGCGGCAACGAAAGTCTGGAGCGGCTGCTGGAGGAACTGAACCTGGCGGACCGGATAGTCGAGGCGGATGCCGCCGCGGCAAACCGCTACGTGCTGCGCGACGGCAGGATGATCTCCGTTCCGATGAACCCCCGTTCGCTGATCGAGACCCCGCTGCTGTCCGGTCGCGCAAAGCTGCGGCTGCTGCGGGAGCGCTTCGTGAAGCCGATGTCGCCGGACAGGGAGGAGAGCGTCGCGGAGTTTATCCGGCGCCGGCTGGGGCGCGAACCGCTGGACTACGGCGTGAACCCTTTTGTCTCCGGTATCTATGCCGGTCGACCGGAGGAGCTGTCGCTTCGCCACGCCTTTCCGATGCTCTATCAGATGGAACAGCAGTACGGCAGCCTGATAGGGGGGGCGATCCGCCGCGCAAAGGAACGCCGCCGCGCCGGCGCCACGACTCCGGTGCCACCCCGCCGCCGGATGTTCTCGTTCCGCGAGGGGATTGCCGTTCTTCCGAACGCTATAGCCGAACGCTGGAAGGAACACATACAAACCTGCGCGGAGGTGCTGCGCGTCGAACGGGCCGGGGAAGGGTGGCGTGTGACGGCACGAACAGAGGGGGAGGATACGGTCTTCGGTTGCCGCAATCTGGTGATCGCCACAAACGCCCACGCTGCCGCGTCGCTTCTTGAGGGGACGGATCCCTCCATCGCCCGCGCCCTGCGTCGCATCGATTATCCTCCTATCGCCGTCGTCACCCTGCTGTACGATCGGGGCGCGGTGGGCCATCCGCTGGACGGATTCGGCCTGCTTTGTCCGGAGGTGGAAAAGCGGCAGGTTCTGGGCGTTATCTTTTCTTCAACAATCTTCCCTTCGCGTGCGCCGAAGAATACCGTGCTGCTTACGGTGTTTATCGGCGGTGCGCGGATGCCGGAGCTTGCGTTGCTCCCTTCGGACGAGATTGCCCGCATTGCGCGGGGAGAGCT
>CAZUTK010000104.1:0-5858 GCA_964623265.1 uncultured bacterium
GGAGAATAAGCCGTGTATTGCAGGGGGTATCGCCCATTAAAATCGAAGGAAAAGCCGTGCCCTTGCACGATGTTCCAAGCGATTCGACCATATTCGTAAAGCGACCGATTCGTCGGATCCGAACCGAGGATCAGGATGGCAGCCAGACGCAGGACGAAAGCGATCCCTATGATCCACCAAATTGCGCGTTCGGGACGGCGACCTTCTGCATCGGTTAAAATAGACATTTTCAAAGAAGTGCTATTGCTCGCTTAGAGCTTCATTTCGGCAACATCGCCCACTTCGAAATCGGCTTCCGTGGCTTTGCGGACATCATCCACCGACACTCCCGGGGCGAGCTCGCGAAGAATCAACCCTTCCGGTTTGATGACGTCCATAACGCATAGCTCCGTGATGATTCGATGCACCACTCCCACTCCGGTCAGCGGCAGAGTGCAGCGATTCAGAATTTTCGGAGCATTTCCCTTTGCGGTGTGCGTCATCGTGACGACGACCTTCTTGGCTCCCGCCACCAAATCCATTGCACCCCCCATCCCCTTGACCATCTGCCCGGGAATCATCCAATTCGCCAGATCCCCGTTCTTCGACACTTGCATAGCACCCAGAATCGTCAGGTCCACATGACCGCCGCGGATCATCGCGAAGGATTCGGCGGAGGAAAAATAGGATGCACCTGGCAGCTCGGTGACCGTCTGTTTTCCGGCGTTGATCAAATCGGCGTCTTCCTCGCCCTCATAGGGAAAGGGACCATACCCCATCATCCCGTTTTCCGTCTGCAGGAAGACATCCATCCCTTTCGGGATGTAATTGGAAACGAGGGTGGGCATCCCGATGCCCAGATTGACGTAGAAGCCGTCGCGCAATTCCTGCGCGGCGCGGCGAACGATGATGTCCCGTGGTGTCCAATCTGCCATGTTCAATCTCCCCAAGGTCAAGACGATACTGCATCTATCGTCGTAAATCGTAAAGTAAAAATGATCAATTTCTTGCTTGGTGGATCATCAAGACCGCTTCCGCACGGTGCGCTGCTCGATCCGCTTCTCGTAATTTTTGCCTTCGAAAATGTAATCCACGAAGATGCCCGGCGTGACGACGGCTTCCGGATCCAGTTCGCCGGGTTCCACGAGGTGCTCCACTTCCGCCACGGTGATATCCGCCGCAGTCGCCATCATAGGATTGAAGTTGCGGGCGGTTTTGCGATAGACCAAGTTGCCGTAGCGGTCGCCTTTGTAGGCTTTGACGAACGCCACGCGAGCTCGCAGCCAGCGTTCCATCAGATAGATTTTGCCGTCGAATTCTTTGGTCTCTTTGCCCTCCGCGATGATCGTTCCCACGCCGGTCGGGGTGTAAAACGCGGGGATGCCGGCGCCTCCCGCCCGCAGTCTTTCGGCAAAAGTCCCTTGGGGGACGAATTCCACTTCCAATTCGCCCTTTAAGAACTGCTGTTCGAAGATGGCGTTTTCTCCGACATAGGTGGAGATCATCTTCTTGATTTGACGCGTCTGCAGCAACAGTCCCAGTCCGAAATCATCCACGCCGGCGTTGTTGGAGATGCAGGTGAGATTCTTGACGCCGCTGTTGCGCAGCGCTATAATGCTGTTTTCGGGGATGCCGCACAGCCCGAAGCCGCCCAGCATAAAAACATCGCCGTCTTTGATCCCCACCAGCTTCAGAGCCTCTTCGGCGGATGAAACGACTTTATTCATGGTGGTCCTCTTGGTATGGTAAAGCGGTTGGAAACACCGATTCAACAAATTCAACGAATTAAACAGATTGGAATACTCGTATCAGCAATAACCCCAGCGCGATCAACGGCCCCACCAAGATCATCAACGCCGCCGTGTAGCCGATGATCTGGCGGGCTTGCAAACCCGTAATGCCCAGCAGCGGCAACGCCCAGAAAGGCTGCAGCATATTGGTCCACTCATCGCCGTACGCCAGCGCCATCACCGTGTGCGAAGTGGGCACTCCGATCTCCTGTGCCGCCTGGATCAAGATCGGGCCCTGCACCGCCCACTGCCCTCCGCCGGAAGGCACGAAGAGATTGACCAGACCTCCCGACAAGAAGGCGAGAACCGGAAACGTGACTGCGTTCGATGCGTGGACCATCATCTGGGAAAACACTTGAACCAGTCCGGAATCCCGCATCATGCCCATAATCCCCGCGTAGAATGGAAATTGCAGGATGATCCCAGCCGCACCCCTGACGGAATCGGAAACCGCGCGAACATAGCGGATCGGCTTAATATAGAAGAGAAACCCGAGAAAAAGGAAAACGGCATTCAGGCTGTTCAGATCGAGACCCGCCAATCCCTTTCGAACAAAACTGTATATCCAGTACGAGAGCGCCGCAAGACAAACCACCAGAGTGATGATACGACTCTCCTCCAGAGAATTCGCGATCGTGCGGGAACGGGATTTCGAATCCGGGCGCGCAGGCGCATCGTCCATCGCAGGAACGCACGTCCAGCTCTCGCGGTCGCGCGGCAGCATCCGGAGCAGAAAAAAAGGCACCGAGATCAACATCGCCAGAGTTACGAAGGCGTTCAAGGCGCTGAATAACGTCTGATGGACTGGAATGATTCCCACTGTTTTTTCGAGGAAATGCCCTGGCGTGGCAACGGTCAGCGGAGCCGATCCGGAAAGCCCGCCGTGCCATACCAGTAAGCCGGTGTATCCTGCGGCTCCGAGCAATGGGTAATGATGCGGTATGCCGCGTTTGGCAAGAGACCTTGCGGATTCCCGCGCCAATAATGCGCCGGCGATGAGTCCCAGTCCCCAATTGATCAGCGCCGCGGTCATGGCGACAACGCTGACCAGAACGACGGCAACGCCGGCAGTGCGCGGCAGATACGCCAGGGCACCGATCCACTTTCTCACCGGCGGAGACTGCGCCAAAACGCCTCCGGTGACCAGAATCAGCACCATCTGCATGCCGAATGCCAGAAGATCCCAGAAACCCTTCATCCAGTATTCCACCATCTGCCAGGGCGTGGCGGGGGTTAACGCAATCCCGAGCACTGCTGTTGCGAGAGTCAACAACAGGGCGAAAATGAAGGGATCCGGAACGACGGTTTCCGCGATTCTGCTGCAAAACGATCCCAGGCGGGAGATCATATCATCAGATTTTCAAGGAACACAATTCTTCTATTTGATTGAGATCTCGGCTCTGGTTTCAGCATTTCTATTTTCAGACGCGGTGGAACGGTTGCCCAAGAGCGATTCCCAGAGCAATTCCAGATAATGCACGATGCGCAGGTTCAGACCGAGAAGAGCGGCTTCGCTACGCAGTTTCCACAAGCACCCCGGCGAACCGACCATCACCGTGCGGCTGCCGGAATGACGGATATATTCCAGCTTGCGCCGGGTGATGGCGCGTGATTCCGCCGGAAAGAGTATGGAGTAGGAACCGCCGAAACCGCAGCACAGACCACTCTGAGGATTTTCGATGATCTTCAAACCGGGGATGAATTCCATCAATCTACGCGGCACATGCGATTTCTGCTGCAAGTATTTCATATGGCAGGAATCGTGCACCGTCAGCTCATAAGGCAGAGGCTGAAAGGCAAGCACCGCCTGATGAATCACCGCATTTTCAATGAATTCACCGAAATTGACGACGCGGTCTCGAAAGATGGAATAGGTCGTCTGCCACTGAGATCCTGCGGGGAACAGCATCTCATATTCGTGAGTAAAGGCACCTCCGCAGGTGGCATCCGGCGATAGAACGGCGTCCACATCCAGCGCGGTGAAGAGCTGAAGATTTTTCTCCGCCATTTTGCGAGCCGCATCCATATCTCCGTTGTTGAAAGCAGGGGCACCGCAGCAAGAACGTTCATGCGGCATGATCACCCGATACCCGAAGAATGTCAACAGCTCCACCGCCTGTACGCCCAGGTAAGGATAAATCTCGGAAATGAGGCAGCCGGGAAAGAAGGCGACCGTACCGACCAGCTTGCCCTGAGGTTCGCTGACTTCCGGTAAAATTCGATTCAAACGATCCTGAGCTGGGCGCGGGAACAGAGTTCCGTGCAGACGGACGGCGTTTTCATCGCCGGGCAATCGCCGTCCCACCATCAGAGCCGCTCTCTTGATCCCGGAACCGGGCAGAATTCGACGCAGGAAAAAAGACTTGGCGAAAGGGCGACCCACTTCATCCGCCAGAATTTGACGCGCGGCAATCCAAATGCGCGACGTCAAAACCCCGGCGGGACAAGCATCTTGACAGGCGTAACAGAGGAGACAACGGTTGAAGACATCCACCGAACCTTCCGCTGGATCCAGGGCTTCATCCAGCAAAGCCCGCAGCAGATTGATCTTCCCCCGCGGGCTCTCCGCTTCCCGCCTGGAAAGGTTGAAGACTGGACAGACATCCTTGCACAATCCGCAGGAAGTGCATTTCTCCATTTCGAGCACGGCGGCTCGAGTATGTGGGGATAGTTCTTTTTCCACGTCGTGATTACAGTGCGGCGTCCGGAGAGGAAGAATCTCTCCGGACACCTTCCTCATCGGTTACGCCGGGACGAAATAAACGTCCGTCGGCTTGAATTTCGAGTTGCGGCGGAATTGCGCCCGGACTTTCATCCCCACCCAGTCGAGGCTGGCTTGATGTGGATCCACGCCGACCAGCCGGCCGAGGAACAACGTATCCACTCCGGGCCACTCCACCAAAATCAAAATGAACGGCGTCTCTTTCAGGAATTCCTCGCTCCCAAAATGACACACCGTGAAGCAGTGAATGTATCCCTCGCGGGGCAGTTCCACCCAGTCGCACTCGTTGCCGCAATACATGCAATGC
Source organism: uncultured bacterium (assembly GCA_964623265.1). Taxonomy (GTDB): domain Bacteria; phylum Electryoneota; class B3-LCP; order B3-LCP; family B3-LCP; genus CAZUTK01. The sequence continues at coordinate 4,799 of CAZUTK010000104.1, forward strand.
AGGCGAGGCGTACCATAGGTGTAATCGCACTTCTTGCATTTAGTGCTCAGCAGTTTCCCGTTCGCCAGACCGGCGAAAAAGGGAGAATCTTGACCGTAGCTGTGGATATAATCAATCTGATAGGGCTGCTTGATGATGATGGGCGACATCCCCTTCAACTGCTGCAGGTCTTTCGGGAAGGGGACGTTGAACAGGATGGTTCCGTCCACCGTTTCCGGCAATTTGAAGTATTTCTTATCCGCCATGATCAAAACCCCCTTTCCAAAATGGATACCGTGACGTATGTTCCGGTGCCGGCGTGGCTGTGGATGGCACCGCGCTTGGCGTTCTTGACTTGCAGGGTGGGATCCTTGAAATGCTTGCCGATGGTGCCCTGCAGCTGCCAATGAGCGAACACCGCCTGCATCAAACCGGTGGCTCCGACCGGATGACCGCAGGCGATCAAACCGCCGGATGGATTGACAGGGATTTTTCCTTGTTCGGGAAATTTATAGCCGTAATCCAGATCCGGCATGAAAGGCGCTCCGGATTCGACGAACTTGCCGCCATCGCCGTACTTACACAAGCCCATATCTTCATAGGTCTGGATTTCTGAAGAGGTATAAGCGTCGTGAAGTTCAACGAAATCAAGCTGGTTGATGGGATCTGTGATATTCGCCATAGCGTAGGCGTTCTTGCTCGCCATTCTGCCGGAACGGAAGGAGTGCACGCCGGGATATTTCAGCCCCTTGTAGTCGGACGCCTTCTCGTGCGGCAGGAGGATCACGTCCCCATGCGGACGATCCGCCATCCGCATGGCGTCCATCCCGCTGCCGATGCCGATGACCTTGGTCGGCTTCAAGCGTTTTCCCGTGGCTTTTTCCAGAGTGTTCAAACCTTTTTCACTGGCGAAGAGCACCGCTGCGGCACCGTCGCTCATAACGCAAATATCGAGCATGGTCAACGGCCAGGCGACCATTTCCGAATTGCGGACATCTTCGATCGTGATTTTTCTGCGTTTCTGAGCGTATGGGTTGTGAAAGGCGTTATTGTGGTTCTTCACGGAAACCAGCGCCATCTG
>CAZUTK010000105.1:0-5826 GCA_964623265.1 uncultured bacterium
GCTGTATGAAACTGAAGGTGTTCTGACCGTTAAGGATCGTGATATCCGGATCGTAACAGCTCAGTGTTACGGTTACATTGTAACCGATCACCGTCGTCGAGTTGTTCACGATGGTGATGAGATAATTCACCGTTTCCCCCGGATCAGGACGCCCATCTCCGTTGCCGGCTTGATCATCGAATGCCTGCTCGGTATAGGCGAGATTCGGGAAAAGGCTGGTGATGGAAGCCCCCGCGTCAATCCTGCCATATCCCAACTGCCCGGGATAACCCGGAACCTCGATGCAGTGATCAAAGATGTGCTGGATTAAAGTGGCGTTGGTAAACGCCGGATTGGCTGCCCAGAGCATACACGCCAAACCCGCCGCAATCGGGCAGGAAAAGGAAGTTCCGTCCCACGCCTGATAGGTCCCGCCTGGGGTCGTATTCAGGATGTTTTGCCCTGGTGCGCAGATATCAATCGTGGGTCCGTAATTCGAGAATGACGCCTTGTTGTTGTTCTGGTCGGTAGCGGCAACCGAAACCACATTATTATACGCCGATGGATAATGTGGCGCAGTGGTGTTTTCATTGCCGGCGGATGCGAAGATGGCTACACCGGCGTTCCAGGCGTTGTTGATGATAGTCTGCTCGTACGCCACATAGGAAGGTCCACCGTAAGAAAGGGATAGCACCTTGGCGCCGTTGTTGGCGCAGTACGCCATACCCGCTGCGCTCGCATAGATATATTGACCGTTTCCGGCGCGAGCCGTCATAATGCGTGCCTTGCATCCCAAGCTGGAAACGCCGATGCCGTTATCCGTCCGAGCGGTTACATCGCCGGCGCAGTGCGTGCCGTGCCCGGCGGTGTTGGGGTCCTGAATATTATTGTTATTCTGCCAGACGTTCCATCCCCAGAAGTCGTCAATATAGCCGTTCCCGTCGTCGTCAATCCCATTCCATTCCATGAAATCAATAATGCCGTCCCCGTTGAGATCTTCGCCGGGATTGACCCAGAGGTTCTCCCGCAGATCCGGGTGCGTCGTATCCGTTCCGGAATCCACGATCCCGACGATCACCGTGGGATCGCCCAGAGTGTAATCGTAGGCTGCCGGCGCATTGACATTGCTCATCGCCCACTGACTGCCGAAGAAGGGGTCATTCGGCACATAATCCACTTTGCGGATCATATAAGGTTCCGCAGTTACAATCCCCCTTTTTTGAAGGTAAGCTTCTGCGACTTCATGCAGATCAATCTCGATGGGGAATTCCAGCACATAGTACCTGGATATATCATCATCCCGCTTTTCCGCCGGTTCTTTCGCCCAGGGAATCAGCTTTTGAATGCTCGTCACGTTATACTGCCGGGCGAGCGCATCCAAATCCGGATTGCCGATCAATGCGATTCCGGATTGATTCTCGACTACGATCGGACCTAATTCATAGCCGAAATGCACGACGATCCGGCCTTTCCATTCAAGGTTATCCGTCATAGGTGGAATATCAGTCGCAGCAGCCGTGTTGATAAAACCGAAAATCACCAAGCCCGCGATGGCAAAAAGGGTAAGGCGCTTGCTCATTTTCATCCTCCGGTTCGTGTTTCCCCTCAAGATCCGGCGCGAATTCCATTCGGGGACTTCAGGGTTATAATTGATATTCAGAGATAAAATAGAGGCCGGATGGGGATAAGTCAAGCGAATTCTTTTGCACTTCACACCCAACTCAAAGTATTTTTAATTGACATTATTGGCAATTCACATTAAATTGATGTACTTATAATAATAGGAGTCGTATAAATTCGGAATGAAATCCTCGCTCCGAAAATTCGTAATCTTAATCGTCGTCGGCGCCGTGCTCGTGCTCGGAATGATCGCTCATAAGCTGTACAATGCCGTTTACGGCGAAAACGTTCCGCAACTGCGGGGTGAATTCGCCGAAATTTCCATCACAAAAGGGATGTCCGTTCACGCCGTGGGTCAGTTGCTGCAGGAAAAGGGGTTGTCAAAAAGCGCAAAGGAATTCGTCTTTGCGGCGAGAATCCTGCGCTTGGACGATAAAATCCAAGCCGGAGTCTTCCCATTGCCGTACGGGAAGTCGAACGCGGAACTGCTCGCGAGACTGATCAACGCCGGAGCAAGCGCTGCGTTGGTTACGATCCCGGAAGGATCCACCTCATACGAAATCGCTCATATCCTGCAGACGAAAATCGGTATGGATTCAACGGAATTCATGAAGGCGGTCTTCGATACCGCGCTCCTGCAGCAATTCGGCATTGAAGCGCCTTCCTTTGAAGGGTATCTATTCCCGGATTCCTACAACCTATATCGGGATATGCGGCCTTCGTGGGTGATCCGCCGGATGACGGAGCGTTTTTTTTCGGTTTTCGATTCTACGCGCCGGGCAAAAGCCGCCGCTCTGGGGATGTCCGTGAATCAGGTGGTCACACTTGCCTCCATTATTGAAGGCGAAATGGTGCACGATAGCGAAGCGAATGAAATATCGGCTGTGTATCACAATCGTCTGAATAAGAATATGCTGCTGCAGGCGGATCCGACCATCCAGTATATTATTCCATCCGGTCCGCGAAGGTTGTTCCGCAGCGATCTGGCGATCGAATCGCCTTATAATACCTACCTGCATCCCGGGTTACCTCCGGGACCGGTTTGTAATCCCGGCCGCGTTGCCCTGGATGCAGCTTTACATCCCGCCGCTGTTCCGCATATTTTTCTCGTCTCGCGAGGCGATGGCTGGCATGCGTTCAATACGACTCTCGGAGAACATTTAGAAGACAAGGCGCACCTCGACAGCTTGCGCCAGGCAGAGGGAACGGCATCCAACCGCCCGGATACGTCAGCGCATCAAACCCTGCATCCATAAAGCACCATGAATCTCTCTGATCTCAATGCCGCCCAGAAAGAAGCCGTTCTAAACTACCGAGGACCGGTGCTGGTACTCGCAGGTGCCGGCAGCGGTAAGACGCGCGTCATCACCTATCGAATTGCGTTTCTCCTGCAGGAAAGAATCGCCCAACCATGGGAGATCCTCGCGGTCACTTTCACGAATAAAGCCGCTTCCGAAATGCGGAATCGCGTGATCCAGTTGCTGCATGGAGATATTGGAAGCCTCACGATCGGAACCTTTCATGCTTTCGGCGCGCGCTTCCTGCGGCGGCACGGTGAAGCCTTCCAGCGGGACCAGAAGTATTCCATCTACGATGAAGATGATCAAAATCAAGTCATACGCGGGGTTTTGAAAGATATAGTGCCGGGAGAATCTTTGAAAGAATATCTTCCGAAAGTGAAGGATTATATCGCTGTGGTGAAAAATCAGTTGTCCAGCCCGGAACAAATCGCCGTAGGGATATTCGATAAAGACCGCAATTTGTATCTCGAAGCTTTTCACAGATATGAAGAAATCCTGAAGAAAAACAATGCCTTCGATTTCGATGATCTGATCAACCTCCCCTGCCGTCTCTTGCGTGAAAACCCGCAGATCCTGGCGGAATACCGTCGCCGTTACCGTTTCCTCCTGATTGACGAATTTCAGGATACCAATCTTCCTCAGGGGGAACTGGCGCGCTTGCTGACGGCGCCCAGCGGCAATATCACTGCGGTCGGTGACGATGATCAATCCATTTATGGATGGAGAGGAGCATATATCGGCAATATTCTGCAGTTTCCGCAAAACTTTCAGGGTGTGAAGATCTTCCGGCTGGAACAGAATTATCGCTCCACTCAGCCGATTCTGGAAGTAGCGCATCAGGTGATCCGCCGGAATTCGGAACGACACCCGAAAAAATTGTGGACCGATCGAAAAGGCGGCGATAAACCGGTGGTATTTGCCGCGGCGGACGACAGAGAAGAAGCCGCACGTGTCGTCACCTGGATCCAGGAGTTGCTGAAAAAGCGGAGATACTCGCCTTCCGACATCGTCATTCTATATCGAACGAATGCCCAATCCCGACCCTTCGAGGAAGAATTGCGCAGGAATATGCTCCCTTACGTCGTAGTCGGCGGGCTCCGCTTCTACGAACGTAAAGAAATCAAGGATTTCCTCGCATATCTGCGGATTTTGGTGAATCCGAACGATCTCCTCAGCATGCGGCGCATCCTCAACGTTCCGCCCCGTGGGATCGGGGAAATGACGCTGAACCGACTCCTGAACTACGTGAACACTGCCGGTATCACACTCTTTCATGCGCTTTTCCACTGCGAACAAATTGAAGGGATCGGCGCCAAGCAGCGCAAGAGTGCCGATCATCTGGGGAAATGGCTGAAGGAAGTCCGAGAATTCGCCGAGCGGGAAAATCTCCACGCCGTCGGCGAAAAGATACTTCTCGATTCGGGTCTGCTGGAGTATTATCAGAAGGAAGATGCATCGAATTTCGAAAACCGCAAAGAGAATCTCGGAGAATTTCTGAATGCGTTGAGGGAATACAGCTTCGAAAGCGGTCACACTGCGCTGGAAGATCTGGAAAATTTCCTGCAAGAAGTCGCGCTGGCGACGGATGTAGATCAATGGGACCCTTCGCGTGGATCCATTTCACTGATGACTCTACACGCCGCCAAGGGTTTGGAATTTCCCGTCGTATTTCTTACCGGATTGGAAGATGGGCTTTTTCCGCACAATAATTCGCTGGATGATCGAGGCAAAGTGGAGGAAGAGCGGAGATTATTTTATGTAGGGACAACTCGCGCGAAAGACCTGCTCTATCTTACTTATGCCCATAACCGCATGCGTTGGGGACAGGAAATTTCCTGGCAGAAGCCATCCCGTTTTCTAAAAGATATTCCGGATCACTACTTGGTTTTCGAAGAGGATCAGTCCCATATCTTGATGGAACGCGCGCGTCCTTCGCTTTCACGACGGCACGATCAGAACCGTCTGCAGACGCAAGATCAGACATTCCCACAGAACGCCGGCGCAGATTTCACCCTTGGAACACACGTTCGACATCCACAATTCGGGGATGGGATCATTATCAACACGGAAGGGTCTGGTGAGTCACACCGGGTTCTGGTCCACTTCGAAGACGTAGGCAAAAAGCTTCTCCTCGCGAAGTACGCAAAATTGGATATCATCAAGCCGTCATGAACCTTCAACAGCTGGTCAAAAATGCTTTACAGGAAGACATCGGGAAAGGCGATTGGACGACCCAAGCTCTCGTTGATCCGAACAGCAGGGGGACCGCCCGGGTGTTTTCCAGAGGGCCAGGCATAATCTCCGGAATCACTGTTTTCACTGAAGTTTTCCGACAGATTGACGAAACAATAAATGTAGAGACTCATCTGCGCGACGGCGATGCGATCGGACGCGATGAAATCGTTCTGCGCCTCACCGGACGGCTTTCAGGCCTGCTCACCGGCGAAAGAACCGCATTGAACTTTCTCGGCAGACTGTCCGGAATCGCAGGTTTGACGCGGCGTTTCGTGGACGCGGTCGCCGGCGCCGGCGTCGAGATTCTGGATACCCGTAAGACCACCCCGCTGCTGCGCAGCTGGGAGAAAGCGGCGGTCCGACATGGCGGAGGCAGGAATCACCGCAGCGGGCTGTACGATATGATCTTAATAAAAGAAAATCACATCGCCGTCGCGGGCGGCATCCCTGCAGCACTCCGCAGAGTTCAGAAATTCCTAAAGGATGCGAAGAAAAACCTTCCTATCGAAATCGAAGTCAGGAATTTGGACGAACTGAAGCAAGCGCTCGAGTACCAGGTGGATCGCATTATGTTGGATAATTTTTCGCCGAAAACAGCTCGTCAAGCCGCGGCGATCGTGAACGGCCGTTGCCCGTTGGAGGTTTCCGGCGGAGTAAATTTGAAAAACATCCGCGAATACGCGCTGTCCGG
>CAZUTK010000106.1:0-5420 GCA_964623265.1 uncultured bacterium
CACCTTGACGGCCGGCGAGCAGAGCTTCACCGGCAAGATGGTGATGATGAAGTAACAGCGCTTGAGATTGCCTCTGAAGGGAAACCTTCGGAGAGCATGAGCGGGGCGAGGGGCGTGAGATCACGCCCCTCGCTTTTTTCTACATCGCGAGTTTGAACTATATCTGATCACATAATTGACATAGATAAAAAGGATCCGCTTAAAAGAAATTGCTTGATTTCGCTCTTGAAAATCAGTATATTAAAAAATATAAAAGACAAACAATAGGAGATGCTATGTGGAGAATGCGTCTGTTGATAGTTGTTGTGCTAATGCCATTTCTCGCTGGAAGTGGCTCTCAGGCGGAAAATAGTGAAAAGTATCACCAGATCCTCATCCCGGACGCATCACCCAGTGTCATTCGGACATTGGGTGAATTAGGGTTTCCTCTGGATGATGCCGTCAGCTCAAAGGAGGGCGGACTGGAGATGCCTTTGAGCGAATCGGAAATCGCTTTGCTGAAGAGTCAGGGGATTTCATATCGCATTGTGCAGGAGGATCTGGAGAAATACTACGGGGAGATCTGCGCCGCTAATTTGAAGCAAATTCCACCTTACCGCGACACCGATCCGGTTCATATGAAATATGGCTCTATGGGCGGCTTCTACACCTTCCAGCAGATCGTCGCGGATCTGGATTCCATGCGGCTTCTCTATCCCAATCTCTGCACGGCGAAAGCCGTCATCGGCAACGGCTGGAATGAAAATCCCATCTATATGGTGAAGATATCGGATAATCCGGATCAGAACGAGGATGAACCGGAAGCCTTATTTGACGCTCTGCACCACGCGCGGGAACCAAGCGCCTATACCGCTACTCTATATGCGATGTGGTATCTTCTGGAAAACTACGGCACCAACCCGGAGATCACCTATCTGGTGGATAACCGCGAACTTTACTTTGTTCCAGTGGTGAATCCGGACGGTCTGCTTTACAACCAGACCACCAATCCCAACGGCGGCGGGATGTGGCGGAAGAATCGGCGGAACAACGGGAGCAGTTACGGGGTGGATCTCAACCGCAACTACCCTTATCAATGGGGATATGACAACATCGGATCCAGTCCCACGCCCAGTTCGGAAACCTACCGCGGTCCCAGCGCAGGATCCGAGCCGGAGACGCAGGCGATGATGGCGTTCGTCAACAGCCATGAGATAAAGACCGCTATGACGTCGCACACCTACGGCGATAAATACCTTTGTGCATACGGCTATGCCAATGTGCCGCCGGAGCATTACGACGTGCATATGGATTATATGGGTTTCGCCGCGCAGAACAACGGGTACGCTTTCGGTTACGCCTACGCCATCGAGTATGCATCAAACGGCAGAACTCAGGATTGGCAGCTCCATCAGCATGACATCATCAACCTCGAGCCGGAGATCGGCGGTCAGGGGTTCTGGCCTTCCGTTTCCAATATTATGCCGGAGGCGGCGGAGAATTTGAAATGCTTCCTCAATCAAGCCTGGTGTGCCGGTGGTCAGGTGGTCCTGTCGTCGTTGACGGTTCAGGACGGCTATCTGACCCCCGGGCAGACGGAAAATCTGATCGGCACGCTGTTCAATCGCGGTTGGGGGACGTCGGAAGCGGTCACGTACGAGGTGACGGAATCCGATCCCTATATAACGCTCATCGCCGCTTCCGCCGTGGCGCCCCCGCTGCAGAGGCGCACGTCCGTGGACAATTCCTCCGCGCCTTTCGTCGTGAACGTGGCTTCCAACTGCCCCATCGGACATTCAGTTCAATTCACGGTGAACATTCATCAAGGCAGTTATATACACAGCAGCGAGGTATCGCTGATGGTTGGAGAACCCACTGTCTTCTTCGCCGACGACGCCGAATCGGGTATGGGCAACTGGACTGTGTCGAACTCCTGGTGGCTGGATAACAACAATCCTCACGGAGGAATCTACGGTTTTTCGGATTCCCCCGGAAGGAATTATTACAACAACGCCAATGCCGTCATGACGTTGACGCAGCCGATCAACCTGAGCTCGGCGACCGTCGCCTGGCTCGACTTCTGGACGCGCTGGGACATCGAAGCCAGTTGGGATTTCGGCCAGGTAGAAGTCTCCACCAACGGTTCGACCTGGACGCCGATCGCTGGCCTTTACACGGAACCCGGCAGCGGTCAAGGGCAACAACCTGCTGGACAACCCGGCTATGACGGCAGCCAGCTCACCTGGGTTCACGAATTCATGGATTTGACTCCCTATGCCGGGCAAGCGTATTTCAAATTCCGCTTTGAATTCAAATCCGATGGCGGCGTAGTGGGGGACGGCTGGTACGTGGACGACATCAAACTGCTGGGCTTCACGGGAGTCGTTCCGCCGCCCAATGTAACGATTTCAATGACGCCCATCGGAGCGCCCATCCAAATTCCCGCTTCCGGCGGATCCTTCAGTTTCGATGTCGGCGTGGTGAATCAGGAAGGAAGCACGCAGACCTTCGCCGCCTGGATTATGGTGACACTGCCGAACGGATCGCCGTATGGTCCGGTTCTGGGTCCTATAACCCTGACTCTGCCGGCAGGACTAAGCATCACCCGGACACGGACTCAAACCGTCCCGGGATCGGCACCCGCTGGAAATTACACCTATTCCGGCTTCGTCGGGCTATACCCCACAGTTGTATGGGATCAAGACAGTTTTCCGTTCACCAAGCTGGCTTCGGGCGACGGCATGCCGGTTATTGGCTGGGAAAATTCGGGTGAGAGCTTCGATCTGACGACGACGGGGAGCGCTCCGTCGGAATTTGCCATGATCGGGGCGTATCCGAACCCGTTCAATCCGAGCACGGCCATCCGTTTTTCGCTGCCGGAAGCAGCGCAGGTTATGCTAGAGATTTATGACATCAACGGTCGGCAGGTCGCAGTTCCAGCGAACGGCTGGAAGGAAGCTGGAGCACATGAAGTGATTTTCGACGCTTCATCGCTGACGTCCGGGTTGTACTTCTGCAGAATGAAGGCTGGTTCGTTCGAGGATGTGAAGAAGCTGCTGCTGGTGAAGTAAAGGGTCTGGCACGAATGCAAGGAAGCTGTCCTGAAAGAGCGGTTGCTCTATCGGGCCAGCTTCCTTTTTTTTCGAATGGTTTAGAAACTACATCGTCATCAACAATTCCATCGATTTTTTCGGATTGATCAACTTCACGGTCCGGTCTCCCGCCTGTTTTATGTCGCAGCCCTTTTCGATTAAAGTTCGAACCTGAATCGGCGTAAGATCCGGTCGCAAAGCGAACAATTTCGCCGCCAAATTGGTGACATTGGGTGAGGACATAGAAGTGCCGCTGAGCTTCATCTGATCGCCGCCCGGGACGCAGCTCAGAACTTCGAATCCGTTGGCGTACACATCCACTTTGCCGAAACTGGTGAAATCGGTTTCTTCCCCCGCTTGATCCACCGCTCCGACGGAGAGAATATGAGGTAGATCAAAGCTGCTGGGGATATATTCGGCGAAATTGACGTCGTTATCGGCGTTCCCGGCGGAAGTGATGAAGAGGATTTCCGGAGCGGATTGAATCGCCTGCCATAGACCGTTCCTTTCAATTTCGAAGATCTTTCGAGTCAGCTCTTTCTGCTCCTGAGGCGATCCACCCGCGGCGTTGGCTTCCAGCGCGTCGCGGATCTCGTCCAGGCTGTTTCCCCAGCTCATATTGACGACGCGAACCCCGTGCGCTTTGAAGTAGGCGACGGTTTCGATCATCATCAGCGAGTCTTTTCGGGCTTGTTCGATGGTGGGGCATTCCGGAATCAGCGTATGCCCGAAAGTCAGTCGAGCCGGCAACAAGCGCGCGAAAGGATTGCCCTGCGCCGCAATGCCCGCGACGTGCGTCCCATGACAGTAATTGGCATATTGATTGATATCCTCTATGAAGGGCTTTACTTGCGCTTGTTCCAGCCCGGCGAGGATTCCCTTCAGTTCCGCAGATTCTTCGCTTTCGATGTTGGAAGAGAGATCCGTCAAGCCTTTCATCAAGCGTTGCAAGCGGGGACGGTTGGCGCCGACGTCGCCGATGGGATACAACAGTTCCGGGGTTTTATCCGCATGCAGGTCGTACGCGATGCCGTGGACGTCGTCCACATAGCCGTTGTTGTCGTCATCCACGCCGTTTTGCGGAATCTCCGCCGGATTCACGAAGAGCCTGCCGGGGAAGACCTGAGTGTCTGTGCCGGAGTCCCAGATGGCGACCACTACGGGATGTGCGGCGTCATGATCCGCCAGAGTCACTTCGCGTTCCGCCCAAATGTCGGGTTTCTTCACTTCATGCGCGGCGAGATAAGGAGATAAAACTTCGACTATAATGTCCTTGTACGGGATGAAATGCCGCGTCGAATAACCCGAACTGATCAGAGTCAACGCGATGTCTTTGCTGATCTCTCCCCCACTTTGATCCAGGATGGGCTGTATTCTGGATTCGAGGAATCCCGCGATCAAAGTCTGAGAAGAAATTTCTGCCTGACCTTTTGCGGCTTTCAAATCCGCCTCCACAATCTCGTAAGGTAGAGCGTTGACGCGCGCCGTGTAGTTTTCCCTGACGGCGGTCTGCAGGTCTTTTGTACCGGATTTCAGAGCTTCTACGTATGAAAGCGTGAATATCCCCGTCATCAACCGCGAAGACTCTTTGTCCTCCAGTTCCTTGCGTTTGGAGAGATACTGCAAATAATCGTCGTATCTTTTTTCCAGAATAGCGATCATCCCAAGATTGCCATAAAATTCTTTCAACGTCGTCTTGTCCTGAATGTCGTATTTCTTCAGGTCCGCCTCCAGATCCTTCCTGACTTCCTTCGCGAGTTTCAGCAGCGCTTTGTCGTCTGTTAAGAAATTCACCGCCTTGACCTTGACTTTGTAACTGTGAGGCGGCAGGTCATCCAGTTTCTCGATCTTGATCTTGCCGGTTGATGTTTGCGTGTACTGAGCCGCGTAAAGCAGAGACTGGGTGTTGAGGTTGTATGCGACGAAGAACGCCATCGCAGTGCAGAATAATAGCCTGATTTTCATCACGACCCCTTTTTCGTTATAAGTCTAATTCAATATTCTTCTTTGTGTTAACTGTCTTATCGGGAAGAATTTTCCTTGAAAATTCTGGAAATCTTCACAGCGGAGGAAGTCCTCGAGACTGACTTATTTTAAGATCAGAATTTTCTGGGATGCTTTGATCCCTTCCGATTCCCAAACTACGAAGTAGACGCCGCTCGGTGATGAAACGGAACGAAAGCTCAGGTTATATTCTCCGACCCGATAAAATCGCTCTGGGATTTCCGCAACTTTCTGCCCGCGGATGTTATAGAGATCGAAGCGGGTATGGCCAGCTGAGAGCACTTCCAACTGCAGGTTCTGCAGAGAGCCGTACGAGGTTATACGTAGCTTCGGCTGATTGGAAAG
>CAZUTK010000107.1:0-5380 GCA_964623265.1 uncultured bacterium
GCCCCGTCGGGTTCAGCGTGGGATGGTAGGGACCGGAGGGGTCTCCCCACCAGTTCCAGCGGGCGTCAATGGGGGAGATCCAGTTGGGGATTTCGAGGTCCGTCGCGACGGCGGGCGGGGAATTCCCGCTGATGTTGTTATTGCGCAGAGTGCACTGGCTGGGGAAGATGTTGGACACGGCGGATCCGTTGGGCAGATCCGACCAGTTGCCGCGGAAGGTGTTGTTTTCGATGATTGCATCGGAATTCTGGCTGAGGAAGATTGCACCGCCGCCCCAAGGAGCGTAGTTATTGAGAAACTGGTTATTGGTGATTGCAGCGCCTGCGGTGTACAGCGAAATTGCCCCGCCGTCCCACGTAGAAGAATTGCCGATGAAGGCGTTCGAATCTACGATGCTGTAGCTATAGATTCCAAGTGCAAGCGCACCATAGGCTTGACCGCCGATATTCTGATAGAAACAATTACCTCGGATGATCGCTTTCAGTGTTTGCTGGATGGCAATACACGCCCCTCCTATAGCGGTAGGAGTGCAAATATTCTCCCTGAATTCGTTTCCAATAATATAAACAGAATCGGCGTCACCAATCATCAGAGCATTGACAGATACTCCATAATTGTAGTTTATCCGATTAGAGAAGATAGAAACAATTGGACAGCCATCGGTGCTGACGACAGTACGCTGAAACGCATAATTATGATGCATATCATTTGATTCAAGATATAGATTGCAATCGTCCGCTCTAATACAAGCGCCCCAATAAGAAGCATAATTCATAGTAAACCTACACATTCGAATTATCGAATTTGCATTCATACCTAAATAAACCGCACCTCCTATAAAAGCTGAATCCGCAATAAAATGATTGCAAAAAAGAATTGGAGAAGCATTTTTTATAAAAACTCCCCCGCCATAAAGTTGGTATGATTGTGTGTTGTAAAACCAAGATAAGGTTCCTTTACCGTTGGTTAAAGTGAAGCCGGTGATCACCGTGCTGGAATCCTGTCCACCGTCCATATAAATCACGCTGGCGGAATCGGGATCGGTGAAGTGGCTGCCGTCCAGGATCGTGGAATCAATATGGGAGCTGTCTGCATCCAGGATGAAATGGCTGGCTAAGACCAGATTGACCGGTGGAAACTTGATATTTTCGTAGTAGATCCCGTCCGCCACCAGGACGGTATCGCCTTCGGATGCGGCGTTCAAGCCCGATTGGACAGTGGAGTAGTCGGCGGGGACCTGGAGGATGGCGCTCTGGATGTCCCCGGTCCAATATAATAGAGACAGCGCGTTGATCCAAAACAGCAAAAAACGTCTCATGGCAGCCTCCCCAGTCAGAACGGGGCGGATGAAATGATCCGCCCCGTCATTTCAGCGTCAAGGACCTTGTTGATTCGGATCGGAATGTTCCAATACTACCGTCCAGGTGCAGGTGCCGGGAATGGGCAGGGATCCCTCATCGGTGCCCATATGGTAGGAATAAGAGCTACTTAGCTGTACGGTACCTGAGGAATCATGATCTAGATCATTGACAAAGAGCACAGTAGGTCCACCTATTCCTCTTCGAATGATCAGATCATTGCTTCCACTATGGACATCCGCGTACCAACTGTAAGTAGTCGTCATCGGTGGGTCAATGGTCACCTGGAAGGTTTGCGTGTTGGAGTAAACTCGCCAGCGATAGGGGGATTGACCGAGCAGATTACCCGCCAGCGCGATAACAAGGATCGCTAACACGCCGGCGATGAGAATAGCTTTCCGTTTCATTCCATCCTCCCAAAATGAACTTTGGTTTGCAGAAATATCCCCTTGCACGCGTCCGAATAGGATCGGCTATCCCCTCCTTCCGACTTTAGGACGCACTTATAGTAAATAATAAAAAAACGAAAAAGTCAAGCCTTTTCGCAAAATTTTTAATTTTTTTACACGCCGTTGGACGCAACCGATCCCAGCGCTGAAGCGCTGGGCTATTGCCCTGCTACACAGTAGCCGCTTCGTGGCGTCCTTCCGGACGCTCCGCGCCCCGTCTTTCGTCCCCGCCGGATTCTCGTAGGTCGGATTCGCCGAATCCGACAAAGTACTGCCGAATCCGACATATGCTGGTTTCGTCCCCGAAAGGGGCGATGAGATAATAGCCCGGCCATTCATGGCTGGGCACGTGATAGATAGAGATTTCATCCCATATAAAATCATAAACTCATCGGAGGTAACGATGTTTAAGAAGATCCGGAAGACCCAGCGCAAGGAATCCCCGCGACCCCTGATCGCTCCGCTGCCGGCGGCGCGGGCGCGGGGCGGCCGTTTCCGACTGGAAGCGTCGCGCGCGCATCTGCCTTCCGCCGGCCGAGCGGGCGTCCAGTTCGGCGGCACGACGGGGTTGTTCGCCTATGCGCCGTCGAACCGGGCGTCGCTCTACCGCTACCTGCGCGACCACATCCCCATCGTTTCGGCGGCGGTCTGGGCTTGGGTGCGGCTCTGCGCCACACCGCAAACCCGCGAGATCAGCGGTTCCGACGCCGAAGTGCGGCGGGCGCAGGAGATTCTCGATGACCTGGACGACCGCATTCTGGAAAACCCCTATCTGCGCGGGCGGGGCGTCGCGCGGCTGACGGAAGCGATGTTCCTCGAACTCTTCACGCTGGGACGCTTCTGCGGCGAGCTGGTTCTGCTGCCCGACGGTTCGGGCTTGGACTTCTTCCGCACGCTGGATCCCTTCCGGGTGCGCTGGGATCGCTCTTCGGATTCGCGGCGCTGGCAGGCGTCGTATGAGAAAGACGGCGGCGGCGGGCGCAAGCTGGCTCGCGAACGCACCTTTTACGCCACGCTGGGGCAGGACGCCTTCAATCCCGCCGGCATCGAACCGCTGGCGTGCATCCCTTTCGTGCTGGAAATCGAGCAGAAGCTGCTGGAAGATATGGCGCGCTCGTCGCACAATGCGGGAACGCCCCGCCTGCAGATCAAGATCACGCCGCCGCCGGCGTTCGAAAACGAGCACGAAGAAGAATATCTCGCCCGCATCAACGCCTATTTCGATCAGACGGTCGAACAGTTCTCCAGCCTGGAAGCGGACCAGAATCTGTTCACCTGGTCGGATGTGGAGGTGACCGTCATCGGCGGGGAAAAGGGGCGGGCGTTCACCTGGAAGGTCAACCGCGAACAGGTGCTGGAGGACGTCATCACCGGATTGAAACTCTTCCCCTGGGTGCTGGGCAGATCGCACGGCACGACGATGAATTGGGTGGGGGCGCAGTACAACCTGCTGATGCAAGAAGTGGACAGCATTCAAGCGACGGGGACGGCTCTGGCGGATTGGCTCTACGCCAGCGAATTGAAGCTGCGCGGCTGCGCGGCTCAGGCGAAGCATGTCTTCGCCCCCAATCAGGATCCCTTCCTGCTGGAGAGGGCTCAAGCCGAAGATATACGCTTCCGCACGATCCAGGGGATGGTGAACGACGGCTATCTGACGAAGGAGGAAGGGAAGAGGAGGCTGGGTTAAGAAACATTCCGGCGGCGGGAGATCCCCCGCCGCCGGGTTCGATTTCATCCGAAGTGTGCGAATCCGCCGATTACTTCAACAGCATCAGCTTCTGCGTGGAGGTGACGTCCCCCGCCGACAGTTTCGCCAGGTACACGCCCGAAGCGAGTCCCGATCCGTCGAAGGTGACTTCGTGAGGACCCGCATCGCGGTAGCCGTTGACCAGGGAAGCCGCCACGCGACCGCTCAGGTCGTAGATCTGCAAAGAGACCTGCGAAGCCACCGGCAGACTGAAGCGGATCGTCGCCGTCGGGTTGAACGGGTTGGGATAGGCGCTCAAGGCGAGATCTGCAGGCAGAGCCGCCGCAGCGCCGACGTCGAAGCTCTCGCCGTCGTTCACCCAGCCGCCGACGAAGCCGCCGTCACCCAGAGCCGACTTGGTGAAGGTGAAGTTGTCGTAATCCCAGACGGCGCTGGGGTAGGATCCGATGCGTCCTTCGTAGAGATACTGGCCTGCCGGAGCGCTGCCCGGCACGGTCTGCGAGCGCTGCCGGGTGATGGATCCGCCGGCGGGCAGGGTCAGGTTCAGCGGACCCAGAACGGGACCATACCACGCCTGATTCGGCAGCTGCACCATAATCCAGACGCCGAACGTCTGGGTGCTGGTCTCGTTGTTGGTCAGAGTGGCGTTGAAGTTGAAGCTGCCGCCGCCTGACGGAATGACGATGGGCGGGCTGACGGGAACCATCGTGATGGTGACGTTCGGCGGCGGACCTGCCGGATAACCGTCGTCAATCTTCCAAATGACTCCCTGCGAAGCGTAGGCGCCATTGTGCCAGAGGTAATCGCCGTCGAAGGTCAATCCTTCCGCCACATCCGGAGCCACGGCCGGCGAATTGAACTGCGCCAGAACGGAAACCGACGTGCCGGAAACCGTCAGCTGCCGGACGGCGTTGCCGACGTTGTCCACCACGAATAGCTGCGATCCCGCCGGTGCGTTGGTGTCGAATTCGCTGCCCATATACCAGCCGACTTGGGTGCCGGTGGTCCATTCCTGCAAAATCGTTCCGGTGGTGGTCATCTTATACAGCTTGGTGTTGCTGGAACCGGCGTTGGCGCCGATCCAGAGATACTGCCCGTCCCAGTTCACCGAACGGCAGGAATACGATCCCGTCGCAGGGACGAACGAGCTGACCGTTGCGCCGGTCAGGCTGATGCAGTGAATGACGTTGGTCGGCGACCACTGCGCCACCCAGAGGTTGGCGCCGTCGAAGGTGAGGCCCATCACGTACCCGTTGAAGGGGAAGTTCACGGTCGCGATGACCGCGCCGGTCGCCGGATTGATGCGCACGAATTGCGAGGGAACCGTGTTGGGATAGATGTTCTTGGCCGCGATGAGTTCACCGTTGGCCCAAGCCATCCCGACCCAGGCGTTGTTGGTGCCCGGATTCGTGCTGGGAATGGTGCCGACGATGTCGCCTAACGCGTCCAGTTCCCAATAGCTGGTGCTGCCCGCCGTTCCGCTCGGGTCCGTATACGGCGAGGAATAATCGGCGGCAACGCCGATGCTGAATGAAATCAACAAGGTAAAGATGCTGAATCCAAGTAGCCTTTTCATTTGACCTCCTTAGGGGTTGGGTGGATACCGGAAGCTGTCCGGAGTTTCAGATAGTGCGACTTGTCTTTCAGGCGGGGATTTTCTGCAGAGGATCGCGGGAAGGTGGATCACTGGTTGAATATCCGCTTCAGAAGCACCGCCGGTTCTGCTGATGTGCAGATAATACGACTGCTGATGGGGAATATTTGCGAAACTTTCCGTAAATGTAGCAAATAAAGCCGCGTGAGTCAAGCACTTTCTTGGAATCCGGAAGAAATTTCAATCTTGACATTTTCCATCCCGTTCACTG
>CAZUTK010000108.1:0-5073 GCA_964623265.1 uncultured bacterium
CGAACCGGAATTCGTGATCAAATGAAAGTCTTCGCCGTGTTGGTAGCGCTTCCTGCCGTGCGCGCCGTTGCGCAGCTCCAGCGAAGCCCGCAATTCCCGGTTGTTGAGGATGGGAAACGGCTGCAGATAACCGTCCGTTCCGCCGGGCTGCAATCCGAATTCGGCGAACTTCCCGGCGGCCCACAGCTCCGCCTGATGCGCTTCCGGATCGCCGCTCTTGCGCCCGCCGAAAGCGTCGCAGCAGAGCGTGTCCAGAAAGGCTTTCGCCATCCGACCTTCAAAGGAAACCGCTGCCGCCGTCCCCGTCCAAAACAGCAATATCAGCAACCCATACCTGTTCATCTCATTCTTCCCTTTGGTTCGAATCATAAAATACGTCGAGATCACGCGGGAAACAAGAGAATTCACGAAAGTGAATTATGTGCGCACCGGATGTTGAAGGAGGATCGGATCATCCGAACAAGGAACGCGATTTTTGTTGACTTTCCAAGCGGCATTCGCTATATTGGAAAAAACTCACCGACCTATGTCCCGCAGAGTCTTCGACGAAATCAGCGGATTGACCACCGAGAGCCCGCACCCGCGCGCGCTCGATCTGGACGCCTGGTCCACCCGTCAGATCCTCGAATTGATGTCCGACGAAGATGCCGGAGTCGCCGCCGCGGTGCGCGCCGTCCTGCCGGACGGCGAACGAGCCGTCGAAAAGGTCTGCGCCGCCTTCCGCTCCGGCGGCAGATTAATCTACGTCGGCGCAGGCACCTCCGGACGTCTGGGCATCATGGACGCCGCCGAATGCCCCCCCACCTTCGGCAGCGATCCCGATCAGGTCGTCGGCGTCATCGCCGGCGGAAAAGAAGCCGTCTTCCGCTCAAAGGAAGGAGCCGAAGATGACGAAAAGCAGGGATCTGCGGATCTTAAACAGCTCCGCGTGACCGAAAAGGACGTAGTCTTCGGCATCACCGCTTCCAGACGCACGCCGTACGTGCTGGGAGCTCTGGACACCGCTCGCCGATCCGGCGCCGCTACGGTGCTGCTGATCTGCAACCCGCCGCCGGGAACCGGCGATCCCCCTCCCGCCGACGTCATCATCGCCCCGGTGCCGGGACCCGAAGTCGTTATGGGTTCCACGCGTCTGAAAGCCGGCACCGCCACGAAAATGATTTTGAATATGGTCACCACCGCCGCCTTCATCCGCAGCGGGAAAGTGTACCGCGGGATGATGGTGGATCTCCACGCCGGATCGGAAAAGCTGAGGGAGCGTTCCAAAAGGGTATTGATGATCGCCGCGGATCTGAGCTATGAAGAGGCGGAATCCATCCTGGAACGATCCGGCGGCAGCGTGAAAACGGCTCTCGTGATGTCCCTGTGCCGCCTCGATCGAGAACAAGCCGAAGAAGCCCTGCGCCGCGCCGATGGCTTCGTGCGGCGGGTGATAGGAAAATAAGGCAACATTCAAGAAGTATCTTCCGGTAACCCCGACGAAGTGCAATCAGCTCTTGGATTTCCCCTGTCTTACGCCTTATTTTAAGCGCAATACCGCGGTCGGGGAAAGAACGAAACCACGCGGACAGCCTTTGAGATTCGATGAGGGGAAATCGTATGGAGATGGAACTGCTGAATCAGCGTCTGCTGGACAGCGCGGCGATGGAAATCGTGGTTCTGGATACGGAGGAGCGCATCGCGGAAATCAACGAGAATTCCTTGCAGCAGACCGGATTTGAACGCGAAGCCGTCGTCGGTCATCCCGCCGAACGGCTGTGGGATGAGATCAGCCTGCAAAAACTGCGCGAAGACCTCTCCCGTAATCGCGTCTTCCAGGGCGAACTGACGGAAATCACGCTGGGCGGCGAACCCCGATCCGTCCACTACACCTTCTCCCCCATCCGCGGCGAATTCGGTGAGAAGCTAGGCTTTATCGGCATCGGCCGACCCCTGATGGACACCGACCGGTTCGAAATGGAGCTGCTGCAGCGCCTCGAACAGATCCGGCAGACGCAGGGCGTCGCTATGGTGGGTCTGGCGAAATTGGCGGAATACCGCGACCCGGAAACCGGCCAGCACCTGGAAAGAATGCGCAATTACTGCCGCCTCTGCGCCGAAGAACTCTCCACCCTGCCGGAATATGCCGCCTACATCACCGACGAATACATCGAAGGAATCTACAACTCCAGCCCCTTGCACGACATCGGCAAGGTCGGCATACCGGATGCCATTCTGCTCAAGCCCGGTCGCCTCACCCCGCAGGAATTCGAAGTGATGAAACAGCATTCCCGCATCGGCGGCGACGCCTTGCGCGCCGCCGACCAGCAGTTGGAAGGCGAGTCGTTCCTGACGATGGGCAAGGAAATCGCCTACCATCACCACGAAAAATGGGACGGCACCGGCTACCCGGACGGCTTGCGCGGCAACGCCATCCCGCTTTCCGCGCGCATCGTCGCCATCGCCGACGTCTACGACGCGTTGACCTCCAAGCGGGTGTATAAAGACGCCATCTCGCACGACCGCGCCCGAGCCATCATCATCGAAAGCTCCGGATCGCATTTCGCGGAAGACCTCGTGCGCGTCTTCCTGAAACGGGAAGCGGACATTCTGAAGATCCGCGAAAGATTCAAGGATTAAGATCGGGAGCGATCCGATGCGGTGATCCGCATCGAATTCGTGGGAATTTTCGTGGCAGCCCATCGAGGGACGGCGGAACAAGGCTGTCCCTCGGTCGGTTCAAAAAACGAAGAGAAGAGCGCGAGCGGTGCATTTATAATTTTCGCATAATCAATGAATAACAAAAAACCGCTGGGTAGCGGGACTCTTTACAACCATTTGAGGGATCGGTCGGTATGAAAAAATGCTGCGGATTTTTGCTGATTTCAATCATGGCACTGAATTTCGCATCGGCTCAGGAACTGAAGCAGGTCGAATCTCCCTTTCTGATCAACCAGCCGACCGCCGGATCCCTCGAAAAAGGGGAGTACGGCTTCGACCTGCGTCTCTTCCCGGACGGAGGCATGCTCGCCGCGCTGAGCGCCGGGCTGTTCGAGCGTTTTATGCTGGGAGTATCGTACGGCGGGCTGAATTTCATCGGCAGAGGCGATCCGGTGTGGAATGAACTCCCCGGAGTGCTGGTCAAATACCGTTTGATCGAGGAGACCGATTTCCCCGCGCTCGCTCTCGGCTTCGACAGTCAGGGTCTGGGCGCCTGGTCGGATAGTTTGGACCGCTACGACACCAAGGCGCTGGGCTTGTTCGCCGTCCTCAGCAAGAACTTTTCGCTGGGGTGGCTGGGCGGTCTGGGAATTCACGGCGGAGTCAATTACAACACCTTCGAAGACAAAGAAGATCGCAGCCTGAACGGCTTCGCAGGTATGGATAAGAGCATCAATGATCAGTTCTTCCTCCTGATGGAATACAATCTCGCATTGGATGACAACAGCTCGTTTTCCTTCGGGCGAAACCGGGGGTATTTGAACGCGGGTGTCCGCTGGATCTTCGCCCGGCAGCTCGGCATCGAAGTCAACTTCAAGGACATCCTCGAGAACCGAAAAGACGCCGCTTCTATCGGCAGAGAGTTGAGGATCACCTATGTGGAAACGCTATAAATTTCCAGCACAAGGCAACTACATCCGCGGGCTCGGGCGGATCGCAGGCGCCGGCTTGCTGCTCACCTTCGGCGTGACGCTGGTGGGCTGCTATACCCTCTTGCGGCATCCATCGGTCCTGGAAGAGAGATCGGACAGCACCCATTACGAACACGCTTCCGGCTACGCCTGCACGGACTGCCACAACAACCTGTACGACCATCACTGGGATCGCCGCTGGGGCGGCGGATATGGACTGTGGGGCGGCTATTGGGGCGGCTTTTATCCCTACAGTTATTACCCCTACAGCCCCTGGAGCCGCTATTACTGGGAACCCTGGTGGAGCGGCTGGGGCGGATGGTACTACGATCCGCCGCCGTATAATCCGGGAACTCCAACCCCGGATCCCCCGGACCGCCCGCATACCCGGCGAGCCTTGCCCTCTTCCCCTTCCGGAAATCCGGCGCCTCCGCCGACGATGAATCCGCCTCCGCCTACACAAGGTCAACAATCAGGCGGACAGCAGGATGACAACCAGCAAAATCAAGACAGCGGAGAACGCAAAGGCAGGCGGGGGAGACCGTAATGGGCAAGGCTGAATCCGGAAAACGCGCGCAGATCATCGCGCAAATCGCGCTGACCGGGCTCCTGCTCAGCATCGCGCTGCCTCAGGCGCAGGCGACCATATCGGAGGATCTCTACACCGAAATCCTCTTCCTGCAGGGGTTGGAATCGGGGGCGGGCGGCAGAGCGCTGGCGCTGGGCGGCGCTTATCGCGCTCTGTCGGACGACTTCTCGGGAATCTACTGGAATCCCGCCGGGCTGGCTTCGGTGCGCCGCATCGAAATCGCGCTGGGATTATCGCAGTCTTTCATCAGCGACGAAACCCAAACCGGCGCGGGAACGGCTTCCAATCAGCTCTCCCGCACCCGCTTGAACGAATTGGGGTTCGTCTTTCCTTTCCCGACGTATCGCGGCAGCCTGGTGATCGCCGCCGGCTACCAGCAGGTGCACTACTTCGATTCTTTCGGAACGTTCGTGATCACGGCGCAGGATTCCACCTTTCAAGGCGATGAATTGGAATCCGGCAGACTGGGGCTCTGGTCCCTCGGCGGAGCTCTGGACCTATCACCGATTCTTTCGGCGGGTCTCGCGCTGCGGTTTTGGAGCGGTTACGACGATTATTCCTGGACCTCCGTCACCCTCTTCCCGGAACCGAACACCTGGTCGCGGATGGACCAATCCATCAACACGGATCTATCGGGATTCAACGCCATCACCGGCATCCTGCTGCGCGCGACGCCCTGGCTGCGCATCGGCGCCGCTATAGAAACGCCGCTCAAACTGAAGCATCGCGAACAATACGATGAGCTCAGCGAAACTAGCGCCTCCGGTCAATACAGCACCGACAGCTTCTCGGCGGGATACGATTATCACATCTCCCGGCCGTTCCGCGGCTCTGTTGCCGCGGCGGCGATAATCGGGAGATTCGGTCTAAGCG
>CAZUTK010000109.1:0-4660 GCA_964623265.1 uncultured bacterium
GATGCGTCCCTCCGTTCAGCAGCGGGGCGAGATGCGCCAGCGCATTGAAAGAAAAGCTGGTGGTTTCATAAAGGGTGGAGACGTTGAAGTTCTGAGGAAAACCCGCTGTCGTATATCCCCAGTAATTACCGCCGAGATGCACCTCTTCCTTGATATCGCTGCCCCACACCGTCCAGCCTAAATCTTCGCCGACCATTAAGCCTTTCTCCAGGTCGGCGGCGACGGGCGAATTCTGATACAGGGTCGTTTTTTGGATCATATTCGCCGCTTCAGCCGGTGAATCCACGGAAAGGCGCCCGATGGCGACTTCCGCAATCAAATCCGCTTCGTTGGGTTCCCCCCAGCGATTATCTCCGTCGGTATTCCAGTTTCCGTCTAAGTTGGAAAAATAGATGTCCGCGGCGATGTCTTCGTCCGTTTCCCCGCCTAGCGACGCATAGAGTCCTCGTTTGGGAATGATCTCCGTGTCGCCGCCCAGCAGGACGTATTTAATCCAGTCATTCTGGTAATAGGAACGAATGCAGTTGCGAATTTTATCCGCTAAGTCTATGCCGGTGAATTGGACGGCGATTTCTTCCACCGTGATGATTTCTGTTTGCAAGCCGCGGCTTAAGTAATGATCCCGCAGGGTCTGGAAGGATGGCGCGTATTCTTGATTGGTGATGATCAAATACTCGCAGTTCACCTCATCCGTTTCATCGAGACTGCCGTAAGCGGAAAGGGCTTCGGCATTATCCACGCGCTCGGCAATGCGATCGGCGATTTCCGATCCCCTTTTCAGCAGAGTTCCATACGCCTCCTGAGCTTTTGGGGTGACGCTGCTTTCCACCTTCAGATCGTAAGAGACAAGAACTTCGACGCTTCCCGCCGCAGGCCGATATCGCGCCGTAACGATTTCAATGGAAACGATGCCATGACCGCTTAAAAAATCCGTCCTGAACATCCCGACGGGATTCGAAGGGAAGAACGAATCGGATGAGTACACTTCAGGATTTGGCGGAGTGAATGGCGGCATTTCTTTGCGGCTTAAAGGGAGAGGCGGCTGCGCAGGCGCGAGAAAATATCGCTCGGGAAAGGTTTGCCATTGGGGGTTTTCTAGCGTCACGGCGATCGCTTCTTCGCCTGGGGGCAGCAACAATTGATGCCCATAGTGCGGCAGCTCCGGCATGCCGGGATCGCCGTAAACAGGACCCGCCGCCGCTGAAAAACGATCATATCCATCAGATGGTGTCAATTCCGGAACCGTCAGGTTCTGATGATGGGTTAATATGCCTGCTTGAACGGGAATATTCGACAGGAGCAGCAGGAGAACAGGAATCCAGAGAGTCGAGCGTCGCATTATTGATCCTTTATTTTGTGTTTATCGTTGCAAACAAAAGAATTGAAAGTGCAAAATTTATGCCTTTCATTTGATGTTCGAAGCGAAGCCTTGAAGCTGCAGAAATGTCGCCGATGACGCTGGAATTGCGTCCGTTGGGGTGCGCAAGACATCCAATCCTAACGGGACATTCCTCAAGGTTTCAATTTAATCATCTTCTCCGAAAACTTCCGCGGAAAAGATTTCAATTTCAGTCTCTTCGTCCTGCCAGGCGTTCAGCGGCAATCCGGCTTTGCGGCAGGTGTGTTCTAAGAATGTGATTCGATCCCATCCGTATTCCGTTGCAACTTGGGGGAGCAATAAGCCCTGCCGGTATCCCTTGCGGATGATGATTCCATGGACGCCGACCGAAATTTCCTCGATATTTTGGATGCGGCGGGGGACGGATAGAGCCGAAATTTCGATCTTCAGATCCGGCAGTTCCGAGGGTTGAACCGGTTCAAAACGGGGGTCGCGCAGCGCGGCGGATTCCGCCACCTCTCGCACTGTTTGGTAAAGAGGCTTGACGCCGACGATGTAGCCGATGCAGCCCCGCAGCGCACCTTTCTTCGTGATGGTGACGAAGGCTCCCCGATCTTCTTGAAGATCTGCCGAGGTTACCTGAAATTCCGGGACTTTGGCGCCCAGCACAGCGCTTTCTATGGTGGTCCTGGCGATGGTGAGCAGCATCTCTTTGTCTTCGCGGGAGAGGGGTTTGGCGTCCCCGCGCGATGGTTTGTTCGATGCTCTTTTTTCCGCGCCTGCATCTCGGTAAAAAGCGGCTGCCATATATCCCACCACCCGATAGCGGTCTCCGGCGGGAACATCGCCGGAATTGGCGTAGCGCAGGACTCTGGATCGGTTTGCACCCAGCAGCTGCGCCGCTTCCATCGCCGCGCAAATCGGACCCCCGCCGCACGCTTCCACCTTGTGATTGGACAGATTTCCCAGCAAGCCGGTTGGATTATATTCCTCCACACTTTTCAAGACCATCTTGTCCAGCTTCACCGCTTCATCGTAAGAATGGAAGTGCGATAGGTCGCTGGATGCAACGATCAGGACTTTGCGGTCTTTCAGCGCCTTCGCCAGCGCCCGCGCCAGATCGTGGACCATTTCCTCCGTCTGGTCTCCCATCACGATGGGGATTAATTTGAATTCGCCCAGAGTAATCTGCAGGAAAGGCAGTTGAATTTCCAGTGAATGTTCCTGGCGCGCCAGCCGTTCCTGACGATGTCCGCGGTCGCTGATTTTCACGGTATTCCCGGATTCCGCGATCCTTTTCGCCAAGTCGGAATCCACCGGTATGATTCCCAGAGGTGTCTTATAAGCCCCTTTGCCGTAAATCGAGGTGAAGTGAAACGCCTCGGCGTGACTGGGCGCAATCACGACGACGGCGTCGTATTTTTTCCCTTCAATCTGCCGGTACGCATATGCCGCCACCGGCCCCGAATAAAGATAGCCGGCATGCGGACTGACCAGAGCGACGATATCCCCGAGCTGATAATCCTGCGCTTCATTCAGATAGTTTTCCAATTCCCCCCGTAGTTCTATCGGTTCGTCCGGATACCAGCTGCCCGCTACCGCCGGCTGGCGGATTTCTTCGATCGGAATGCCATTCATGATAGGCTCTCCTTGAGATTTGCGGCTTTCGCATGCGTTCAGCGTCAGAGTCATCAGCAGAAGCACCACCACGTTCTGCATTGTGCTGGAACGCATCTGGGTTCGGAAGGACATGGTATAAATTGAAGAAATTTTTCGCATATTCCAACAAGATTTTTATCGTTTAGTTCATTGGTCAAGTCCAGATCCCCGGTATTTTCTTTCCGCATTTCGCGCAACGGCCGTCTCGGAACTGATCGAATTCGATGCGGAACCCGGAGCGCCGGATCAGCAAACTGTGGCAGTTGGGACAATATGTGTGTTCGCCGGGGTTGCCCGGAACGTTGCCGATATAGACGTAATGCAAGCCTTCCGCTAATGCGATATCTCTGGCGGTTTCGAGCGTTTGAACCGGTGTCGGCGGCAGCGTTTTTAAAAGATATTGCGGATAAAAGCGCGTGAAGTGCACGGGGACATCGCGGCTCAATTCCGCCGCGATCCAGCGGCACATCGCCCGGATTTCATCTTCTTTATCGTTGTGCGTCGGGATGACCAGGTAAACGATTTCCGTCCACATTCCGGCTTTGACCAGCAGTTGCAGAGTCGTCAGCACCGGTTTTAGTTCACCGACAACCAAATCCCTGTAAAAAGCTTCCGTAAAGGCTTTCAGATCCACCTTCACGGCGTCCAGGTGCGGGATCAGTTCCTGCATCGGTTTTTCCTGGATGTAGCCGTTGGTGATCATCACATTTTTCAAGCCGGCGCGATGCGCAGTTTCTCCGATGGTTTTGACATATTCGTAAAAAACAACCGGTTCCGTATAGGTGCTGGCGATGGCGGGAGCCTGATTTTGTTTTGTCAATTCGACGACTTTCTGCGGCGGAACATCGAAACTTTTCTCCTGCTCCGGGCGGATCTGCGAGATCTGCCAGTTCTGGCAGAATTTGCAGTTGACATTGCATCCGACAGTTGCCAGTGAGAATATCGAAGTTCCGGGCAAAAAGTGGAACAGAGGTTTTTTCTCGATTGGATCTACATGAAGGGAACAGGGTCTGCCGAAGACCAGAGTGAAATACTCGCCCCCGATATTTTCGCGCACGCCGCAGTACCCGCGCTCTCTGTCATCCACGACGCAAAGCCGCGGGCAAAGCGTGCATTTGATCTTTCGCCCGGGCAATTTCTCGAAATGCAGCGCCGGCGTCGGGTGGATTTTCGCTTCCGGAAGGGTTTCGATTGCGCGAGCCGGGCGCAACGCTCCGGAAAGAGGGCAAACCGCCAGGGCGCAAGCCGCAGAGCTCAATTTGAGAAACGCGCGGCGTTGCTGCAATTTATTTTCTGAATTTGTCATTCCAAAACCCTAAAAGGAATGGCATTCAGATCATTCGATCCCAAGCCCAATTTCGCTGCCGTGTGGATGTAGGTCGGCGCCCGATCCGCTTCTTCCAGCGTCGGCAAGCCCTCTGCGAAGCGAAGATCTTCGATGATCTTCCAGCCGATGCGATCCAGTGCCACGGAGTCGGTGGATGTCAACAAGCCGCCCCAATCCCGGCACCAGGTTGGTTGAAAAGGGGGACCGCCTTCCGGCTGCACCTCCAGGGCATCCACAATAGTCATCCTCACTTTTCCGCCGATATCAGGATGAGAATAGAGATCCGCCACATATGGATCACCGTGATTCGGATGATATTTGTTGGGATTGTGGAT
>CAZUTK010000110.1:0-4569 GCA_964623265.1 uncultured bacterium
CACACTATCGCACTATCGCACTATGAAACCTGCTCCATAAAATTCCAAACAGCTTCTCAACATCCGCAAATCCCGGCAAACCTTCAGCGCCGGAAGCCGATCGGGCAAGAGACGCGGCGGTTCGGGAACGTGACGCGGAGGGACCCGCACCCGACCGGTTCTCACAAACGGGGACGGCCGATTCATCGCCGGAACGGCGCAGCCGCGATCCTTTTCATCATTCTCCGCTTATCAGGCCGTTCAGTTCGCGGCGCAGGTTTCCAAGCTCGGAGAGATGCATAAAGATATCCCGGATTTCCTGCTCCGTAAGATCGGGATCGTGCAGGCGATCCTGCACATGCTGATAATCGTGCTCGATTCTTTCCAGACGAATGCGGATCAGGCAATCGCGCGCAACCTTCCACGGGTTCGGCTCGCGATAGTCCGGATCGTTCTCGCGCCAGAAGTCGGAGATCGTCTCCTGCTCCACGGCCAGCATCGCCACGAACTGCCGAAGCTCGGGCGAAAGCTCTTCCATCGACAGATCCTCCAGCGCAAACGAATGCTGGTTCACATAATGGGCCAGAATCAGGTCCACATATTCCCGCAGCAGCGGGTGGGTGAAATCGGTCGGATCGATCCGCTCGAACGTGTGCTCCAGCATCTGCGGATCCCCGTCCGAAAGAATCTGCGCCAGACGGAACTCCGCGGCCGGGAAGGAGGTGACGGTAATTTTTTCCTTTTTTGCCGGAAGCATCGGCTCCGTCCGGACCGGCACAAGCCCCCGTTCTTCCGGACCCGGTTCCGGGATCGGCGGAGAGGAAGAGGGGGCGGGAAGGCGGTTCTCCCGTTCGCGACGCCTGTTCGCCACGCCGGTGGCCTGCTCCAGCTCGCGGAACATCAGCCCTTCGCTGATGTGGAAGTCCGTCGCCAGCTTGTTGACGAACAATTCCCGCTTCAAACGATCCGGGATCAGGGCGATTGTGCGAACCAGGGAGCGGATAGCCTCGGTCTGCCGGTCGGGCGAGTCCAGGTCGCCCCGGTTCTGCATAAGCTGCGCACGGAATTCCAGGAAGGAACGGGCCTCCCCGATCCTGCGCCGGAACTCGTCCGGGCCGAACCTGCGGATAAAGGTATCGGGATCCTCGCCGTCCGGCAGCCGCGCCACCGCAACGTCCACGCCCCCCTCGATCAGCACGTCGATCCCCCGCTCGGTCGCCTTCTCGCCGGCCAGATCGCTGTCGAACACCAGCACGACGCGGTTCGTGTAGCGGGTAATCAGGGCGGCGTGTTCCTTTGCAAGGGAGGTGCCGCAGGTGGCCACGGCGGTGGCGACCCCGGCCTGGTGCAGGGAGATCACATCGGCGTAGCCCTCCACAAACAGGGCATATCCCTCCTTGCGGATCGCGTCCTTTGCCTGGAACAGACCGTAGAGAACGCGGCTTTTGTTGTAGATGGGGGAATCGGAAGAATTGATGTACTTGGGCTGATCGGGATCGTCGTTCATGCGCCGCGCCCCGAAGCCGACCAGCCGACCGGTCGCCTCGAAAATCGGGAACATCGCGCGCCCGCGGAAGCGGTCGTACCAGCCCGAGCCTTTCGAGTTTTTCAGGACAAGGCCGGACTTCTCCAGTTCCTCCGGCGTAAATCCCCCGCCGGTCAGCTCCTCCAGCAGCCAGCGCCATTCCTCCGGCGAATATCCCAGCCCGAAGCGGTTGATCGTCTCGTCGGTAAACCCGCGTCCGCGGAAGTAGGCCAGGGCGTGTTCCCCTGCGGGGGAGCGGAGCACCCTGTGGTAGCGCCGGGCCGCCTCGCGCACGGCGGAAACGTAGCGTTCGCGATCCTCCAGATCCTTCCGTTCGACCCTGGTTTCCGGAATCTCGATATTGAGCTGGGCGGCCAGATTGCGCACCGTCTCCGGGAAGGTCCAGTTGTTCAGCTTCATCAGGAAGGTGAAGACATTCCCCCCCTCCCCGCAGGCAAAACACTTGAATATTCCCTTCACCGGCTCCACGTGCATGGAGGGGCGCTTGTCCTCATGGAAAGGACACAGCCCCAGCCAGTTCTTGCCGGTACGCCGCAGCCGGACGTAATCGCCGATCACGTCGACGATATTGGCCTCATGCTTTACGCGCTCGATTATTTCGTCGGTAATTCCGGACATTGGTAGCAGGTAGGAGGTGGAATATAGGAGATAGGGCAGAGAATCAGCCTGTTCTCCCGTCTAGGCTCCCGAATCCGCAATCCCCGACGATGAGCATTACGTTTTCGTTGCGGCAACCGATCGCATCAGCATAGTAAACATACGACCGACTACCTCTGACTGCCCGATCAAGTTTCCGGTATCGGCAGTATATCCCAGATCGCGACAAAGAATGCAATAGTACCGCAGTTCTTCCAGAGATGCCTGCGACATATTGTAGAAGCGTCGCTTCTCTCCCTTTCCGTATCGCTTGAAGCCTTCGGCGATGTTGGCCGGAACCGACACGGCAGCCCGGCGCATCTGGGAAACGATGCCGAATTTTTCGTGGTCGGGCAAGCCGGCGGTTGCCCGATATACATCCAGCACAAGCGCATGCGCCCTGCACCATACATCCAGTTGTTCGAATCGCTCAAGAGCGGTTCGGGCATCCCCCTGAACCGCAGGTTCTTTCCTGTTCATGGTGGTCGGCGGTGATTGAGTGAAAGAGAACCTTCCCCTCCCCTACATCCCATCTACTATCTACTATCTACTATCTACTATCAGCTTCTCCTCAAAATTCATCCACATCATCGACTCCTGGGGCCGGTCGGAGCGGGTGGTGTATTTGGCGTTTTTCTTTTCGTTGTAGAGCGTGGCCACGTCGCCGCTGGTGGCGAAGTAGATCAGCTGCCCTACCGGCATGCCGGCGTAGACGCGGATGGGCTGCTTGACGGAGATTTCGAGCGTCCAGTTGTTGCAGAAGCCCACGTCCCCCTTGCCTGCCGTGGCGTGGATGTCGATCCCCAGGCGGCCTATTGAGCTTTTCCCCTCCAGAAAAGGAACGTGTTTGTGCGTCTCGGTATATTCCAGCGTCACCCCCAGATAGAAGCGCTCCGGCGTCAGCACATAACCTTCCGGGGGAATCTCGAACGTGGTGATCCGGTTATGCTTCCGGGCGTCCAGCACTTCGTCGTCGTAGGTGGCCAGCCAGCGCCCCAGATGGACGTCGTAGCTGTTGGTGCCGAGCGATTCCGGTCGAAAGGGGTCGATCACGATCTCCCCCCGCTCGATCGATGCAAGAATTTCTTTGTCGGTCAGGATCACTGTTGCCTCATAAATTGCTGACGATGACGCGGCCCGGCGGCCGCCAAAACCGGGAAGATAGCGAGACTGTGCGCAGCAGTTCAAAACGAAAATTCAGAGGAGTTGAAAAAGCTTTGAGCAATGAGCTGTGAGTTTGATGCGGCGGAAGGGGCGAGTGGGACCGGAGCCGCATTTCCTTTTATCCCCTGTTCCATTTGGAATGAGAGAAACGCCTCGCTCTTTTTCCCACTGCCCGCTTCCTGCTGTGCCTCCCGAATGAGTGTAGAACATGGAGAACCGGAAGAGAATCCCCCGCGAATTCGGGTTTCTTCGGGCCATCCCGGCAGTAATCGACGGGAGAAAAGGGAAAAAACAGATAATGGTGATTCCCAAATTATCACCAAGAAAAGCGGCGATTTCTGCCGAAGATCGCGGGTAAATTTGCATGAATTCGCAAAATGTGAACTGAAAGAACAAACGCTGCGCCTCCCTGAATTCAGGGATTTTTGCAGGTTGGACAGCCTGTCCTTGGAACTTCGCCGGTCACGGTAGTATGTTTCCCCTCATTCGATTCAACTGTCAGGGCGGCCCCCCATGCCTCCCGTGTCCTGAACCTGACTCATGGAAAAATCGAAATGCGACAACCCGCGTTATCCCTCTTTGCCGCCCTTGCGGCAATCCTTCTCTGTTCCGCGCCGACTGCGTCGGCGCAATTCTCCCACTACTACGTGGACCACTTCCCGAAAGGAGGGCTGGGGATGCCTCCGGCTGATAGTTGCTATTGGCCCGGCTGTGAATGCGGGTCCATCTATCCGGCGGGGCCGGATTATATGCACTCGTTGGTGAGCGGGCGGAACTATGATCCCAGTTATCCGGATTCGTGCGACACGATGTTTTATGCCAACTGTCCGCCGTTGCAGGTAGAGAACATTTACCGGGTAGATTGTATTTATGATTCGGCGACGGGACAGCTACGGACCGGATGTTTT
Organism: uncultured bacterium; assembly: GCA_964623265.1. GTDB lineage: Bacteria > Electryoneota > B3-LCP > B3-LCP > B3-LCP > CAZUTK01. Next base: position 4,234 of record CAZUTK010000110.1, read on the forward strand.
ACGCTGGAGTTCATCGTCACACAGTGTCAGGGCTTGTACGGTCCCAAGATGGTGGACAAGCTCCGGATCAAGTTGCGGGATCAGGCAGCAAATTGCCGGAACGACACAACCACTCTTGTTGACAACGACACTTCGGCCAATGGATTCGGAACTGTTCGATTTATAGATAATCCAGTTGATAATTCGACGATAGTGTTAGACATTCCTAATCTTCCCCCACCGTTCCCATGTATTAAGCGTCGACTCTCATTTGAAGTGTGCGATTTATGGAATTGGGGGCACGGTCCGGCAGAGTGGGCTTGCCCGACAGTATTGGAATTTTCGTTCGTCAATACC
>CAZUTK010000111.1:0-4480 GCA_964623265.1 uncultured bacterium
ATATGTCCCACCTGGCAAAAAAAATCCAGCGTCAGTTGTTGATCTGGCTGGGACCCTGGATTTTCCGCCTGATCGGGTGGACGATCCGGGTGCAGAGGATCAACGAAGAACCGCTTCTGGAGATATTGCGGCGCAATCAGGCGTTTCTCTTTTGCGTCTGGCACGGGCGGCTGTTCCTGCCGGTTTTTCTTTATCGGAATCACGATATTGTGGCTATGATCAGCCAACACGCAGACGGCGAAGTGATCGCTCGCGTTGTGCAGCGGATGGGGTACGGAACGGTGCGGGGTTCGAGCACTCGCGGAGGAGAAAAAGCCTTTCTGCAGTTGCTGGCGCATCTGAAGAACGGGGGCAGAGCCGCTATGATTCCGGATGGTCCGCGGGGTCCGCGTCATCATCTGAAAGCCGGCACAATTCATCTTGCGCAACGATCCGGCGCGCCTTTAGTGCCGATCACCTATGCCGCGAAACCCTGTTGGCGATTCAAGAGCTGGGATGGGATGGTGCTGCCCAAGCCGTTTTCTCGAGCCGTTCTACTTTTGGGCGATCCGATCCACATCCCGGAGAGCCTCAATGACGATGAGTTGGAAGCCTGGCGCGCCGAAATCGAACGCGATATGATCCATCTGGTGCGGGAAGCGGAAGAGTATATGAACGGCAAACCCTTTGTGGAGGAAAACGCAACGAGTGCAGACTGATATGGGACTTCCCACAAAATGGTCACTTCTGATACGCTACGGCAGAATCCTCCTCATCCCTTTCTCCTGGCTCTACGCCGTTCTGGTTTTCTTTCGCAATCTCGCTTATCAAGCAGGCTGGCTGAAGACCCACCGACTCCCCATTCCGGTCATATCCATCGGCAATCTCTCCGTGGGCGGGACCGGCAAAACGCCGGTGACACTGGCGTTGGCTGAAACCTTGCAGCGGCAACCTTTTGCGCGGAAACCGGCGGTGCTCTCCCGGGGATACCGTCGCAACAGCAAAGGTTTTTTTCTTGTGTCGGATGGGCAAAAAGTCTATGGCTCGTATCAGGATTCCGGCGATGAGCCGATGCTCATCGCGCAGCGGCTTCGCGGAGTCTCGGTGGCGGTGGATGCGGATCGGGTGCGCGGCGGAAATCGCTTGATCGAAATCGGTTCGTCCGATATTCTTCTCCTGGACGACGGCTTTCAACATCGCCGCATCGCCCGAGACCTGGACATCGTGCTGTTGGATGCGGAAAGCGATCTACGTGGCCGCCTGCTGCCCGCGGGGAGTCTGCGGGAACCGCTCGGATCGCTGCGGCGAGCCGATCTGATCGCGCTGGCGCATCACGATGCGGATAAAACCGAAAGCCGGCAATTATGGAACGCCTGCGTTAGTCTGTTTGGAGCGCAGCGGCTGTTGGCGTTTCAGACGAAAATCCGCGGCTGCCGGCGACTGCGCGATGGAAAGGCAATCTCTCCGCAGGAATTGAAGGGGTTGACTTTGATCCCTTTCTGCGGGATCGCGAAGCCGCGGGCTTTTTTAAGGTCCTTAGAGAGCCTAGGCGCTCAGATCCCATTTCTCATCCGCTTTTCGGATCATCACCGCTATCGCTCCGCGGACGTGGAGCGATTGGCAGTCGCTTACAACCGCATCAAACCGGATTTCTTGATCACCACGGAAAAAGACGCGGTGAAGCTGGGCGGCTTGTTCGAAGCGCTTCCCATCCTCGTGCTAGAAATCGAAATTGAGTGGGTACAGGGGGAAGAGAATCTGCGCAGGGAGTTGTTTCGAGTTGCAGGGGGCTTTCGTGCGGAGGCGTGATCGAACCGTCTGGATGCTATTTTTGCTTTTCGTTCCGGGATTCGCTTCCGCCCAGATTGTGCTGTCGGAAATTATGTTTCGCGCGCCCGTTTCGGAAGCCTATGAAGAATTCATAGAGCTGCACAATGCTTCTGCAACGGATTCGGTGGATCTCTCCGCTTATCGCGTAGGAGATCAATCCGAATTGGACGGCTTGGTGGACTGCGGGCATGGATTCCTGCTGCCGCCGAAGAGTTTTGCTCTGATTCTCAATCCCGACTATTGGGGTGGATCCACAATTTACGATGCGGTGATGGATCAAGAAGCGCTGCTCTTGACCATTGACGACGGCAGTTTCGGATCCAACGGTTTGCGCAACTCGCCGCCGGATACTGTAAGAGTTGCGGATCAAAACGGGATCGTCATCGCTTCTTACGCGTACTCTCCCGATAATCTCAACGGCTACTCTGACGAAAAAATCCGTCTCGATGACGGAGATTCACCGGATAACTGGGCGAACAGCCTGACCTATCTGGGAACGCCTGGGTTCGTCAACAGCGTGCAGCCTCCCGGATTGGATCTGGCGGTCATCCGCATCGCCGCAGAACCATCTCCTTTACCCTGCAATACTGCGGTTCAGTTGTCGGCAACTGTGTTGAATGCAGGGATGGAAATCATCTCCGGAGGGGAAGTCGCCTTTCTTTTGCTGGACTCATACGGATCGGCTGCGGATTCGGTTCTCGGCGCGGTGGATTTTTCCGCTTTGAACCCGACGGATTCCGCCCGGGTGGCGCTTTCACCCTTGTACCTCCCGCCTGGTCCTCAGCGCATCGCCGTGCTTCACAGCCTGCAGGATGCAAACCCCGAAAATGATTCCTTGTCTTTGGAGCTGCTGGGAGGTTATCCGCCTTTATCCTTGGTCATCAATGAGTTTATGGCGCGCCCGAACCCAAATTCCTGCGAATGGATAGAGCTGTACAATTCCACCGCATATCCCGTCAATTTGCTAAAGTTTTTACTTTCAGATGCGGATTCAGCGAATAAAGCCCAGATCACTGACACCGCCTTCTGGGTGGAACCTGCCAGTTATGCGCTCTTGGCGCAGGATTCCACCATCTTCCAACTCGCCCTTCCTTCCGATATTCCCGTGTTCCGGCTGCAACCATCTTGGCGGATTCTGAACGACGGCGGCGATTGGATCGTTTTGTTTGATGCCTCGCTGGGCATGCAGGATTTGGTTGATTTTTTCGGATGGACGTTCCCGACAGGGATATCTCTGGAACGCATTTCCCCGACTGTATCCTCATCGGATCCGCAAAACTGGCGCCTTTGCGCAGATTCTTCGGGCGGTACGCCGGGGCGCATCAACAGCACCCCTCCGGCGCCGGAGCCAATCCCGGATGCGTTTGCGTTTTACTTCGAACCCGATCCGTTTGATCCCGATCGCCATGAGATTCTTCGCATCAGCATTCAAGCGCCTCCGAACGTGGCTTACGCGTCGGTTTTCGCGTTTGATCTGCGCGGCAGGAGGTTGAAGTTGATCTTCGATGATCAGATCGCCGCCGGTTCCCGGGAAATATCTTGGAATGGGCGGGACAGCGAGGACCGCCGTCTGGCGCCCGGGCTTTATATTTTGTTGGCGGAATTCCGCGACGCGGGGGGCGTACGCCACGAGAGCATTAAAAAAACACTGGTGATCGCAGGAAAACTTTGATTAAATTGCCATTCCAGAACCCGTGAATTCAGCGCTATACCGCTTTGAAAAAAGAGGAAAAAGCAGTTGACAGGGAGTATTATTTTTTATAGATTTATTTAGATCCTAGAACGACCGCACCGGATAAGCGTAAGAGTTTATTTATATTGAATAAACGAGGAGCCGCCTCTGGCCCCAGGTGGCTCCTTTTTTTAGTAATCCACGCTGGACCTGTAAAACCGGTTATCCAACGTTCGTCGGATCGGATCTTTCAAACATTGCCGAGGATAAAATCATGAAGAGAAAACGCGTGCTGATCATGGGCGCGGCTGGACGGGATTTCCATAACTTCAACACCGTTTATCGCGATCAGGAAGAATATGAAGTCGTCGCCTTCACCGCGACGCAAATCCCGGATATAGAAGGCAGAAAATATCCCCCTCAGCTTGCGGGCAAACTGTATCCCCACGGCATCCCCATCTACGCTGAATCCGATCTCATCCGGCTGATCAAAGAGTTAGAGGTGGATCAGGTGGATTTCGCGTATTCCGACGTGCCGCACGAATATGTCATGCATCGTGCCTCGGAAGTCATTTCCGCCGGTGCCAATTTCAATCTGGTGGGTGCCCGTCCTACGATGCTGAAATCCAGGCGGCCCGTCATCGCTGTTTGCGCGGTGCGCACCGGCAGCGGCAAGAGCCAGACGACGCGCCGCGTCGCGGAATTGCTTCGGGATGCCGGGAAAAAGGTCGCTGTGATTCGACACCCTATGCCGTATGGCGATCTGGCGGCTCAGAAGGTGCAGCGTTTCGCGAGCGTCGCCGATTTGGCGAAACATCACTGCACCATCGAAGAGATGGAAGAGTACGAACCGCACATCCAGCGCGGGAACGTAGTCTATGCGGGGGTGGATTACCAAGCCATTCTGCAGCAGGCGGAAGAAGAAGCCGAAATCATCCTGTGGGACGGCGGCAACAACGATATGCCCTTCTACAAGCCCGATCTGATGATTACGGTCAC
>CAZUTK010000112.1:0-4432 GCA_964623265.1 uncultured bacterium
TGAATGTCACCGTCCCGGCGCTCGCCGAAAACGAGATGACAGGGGTGAAAATCACCCGGCAGGGGAAAGCCCATTACGAAGAGATCTTCCACCGCCGTTTCGATCCCAAGGGGAGAGTCTATTTCTGGATGGACGGCGAACGCGTGGCGGAAGAAGATGACCCCAATATTGACGAACAAGCCGTCCGTTCGGGATATATCTCCATTACGCCGGTTCATTACGATTTGACTCATTATCCCACGCTGGAAATGTTATCCAAGCTGTCTGACCTTCAATGGTGATATGGATCGCAGTGAAAAAATCATCGTTCTCGATTTCGGATCGCAGACGACTCAGCTGATCGCGCGACGAATCCGGGAACTGGGGGTTTTCAGCGAAATCTGGCAGCCGGACAGCCCGGCTGAAAAAATCCGCAAAGAACAGCCCAAAGGCATCATCCTCTCCGGAGGTCCTGCTTCGGTTTACGCGAAAGATGCTCCTTTGCCGGATCCGGCGGTCTTTGAGTTAGGCGTTCCGATTTTGGGCATTTGCTACGGCTTACAATTGATGGCACACCTGCAGGGCGGCAAAGTCAATCCGGCGGATCATCGCGAATTCGGAAGGACGCAGGTGCACCTAACGGCGGAATCGCCTCTTTTCGCCGGACTGTCGCGATCCGAGGAGGTCTGGATGAGCCATGGGGATCGTTTGCTGCAACTTCCGAGCGGATTTCGCGCCATCGCCGCTTCAGACGGATCGCCGTATGCCGCTATAGAAAACCCGGCGACGCGCCAATATGGCGTGCAGTTTCATCCGGAAGTGTCGCATACAATCCACGGCAGGGAAATTCTGGCGAATTTCCTGAAGAATATTTGCGGATGTGAAGGGAAATGGAACGCGCGCAGTTTCATCGAACTCAGCGTGGAATCCATACGCCGGGAAGTGGGGGACGGTCAGGTGTTGTGCGCGCTGTCGGGCGGGGTGGATTCTTCCGTGACGGCTGCGTTGTTGCATCGCGCCCTCGGAGCAGCGTTGCATTGCGTGCTGGTGGATAACGGCCTTCTGCGTATGGGGGAACGCGAACAGGTCGAAGCGGTTTTCCGCGATCAATTCAGGATGGATCTCCACGTCGCGGATGCAAAGGAACGTTTCCTGCGAGCTCTTGCCGGGGTAATAGACCCTGAAGAGAAGCGGAAAATCATCGGAGGAGAATTCATCGCCGTCTTCGAAGAGGAAGCGAAAAAAATAGGCAAAGTTGATTTTCTGGCGCAAGGAACGCTGTATCCCGATCTGATCGAAAGTCGTTCCGCCTGGGGGCCATCCGCCACGATCAAGAGCCATCACAATGTCGGCGGCTTGCCGGAGAAGATGAACCTGAAACTGATTGAACCCCTGCGGGAGCTTTTCAAAGATGAAGTCCGGCAAGTAGGTCGCGAATTAGGGCTATCCGCAGAGCTGGTCAACCGACACCCTTTCCCGGGACCGGGTTTGGCGGTGCGCATCCTCGGCGAAGTTACGGAGCAGCGGTTGGATCTGGTGAAGCGAGCCGATGCGATTTTCATTGAAGAATTGCGCAACTCCAGTTGGTATGAAAAAACATCTCAAGCGCTCGTCGTCCTTTTGCCGGTGAAGTCCGTCGGTGTGATGGGCGACGAAAGGACGTACGAAAACGTTCTGGCACTGCGTGCGGTGGATTCTTACGACTGGATGACCGCCGATTTCACGCGATTCCCCTGGGATCTGCTGGCGAAGGTCAGCAATCGGATCATCAACGAAATCCGCGGGATCAATCGCGTGGTCTACGACGTCTCCTCTAAGCCACCCGCCACCGTCGAATGGGAATGAATGCGTTATTTCCGAAACGAAGCGAATTGAACAACATCAAATTGAATGATTTATTTTTCGTTTCATGAATTGCGAAAATGAAGGGGGAAGAACGATGTGCGGCATTATCGGATACATCGGCAAACGGGAAGTCGTGCCCGTTTTGCTGGAGGGATTGAAGCGGATGGAATATCGCGGGTATGACTCTGCGGGTATTGCGGTCCTACACGATGGCGCGATCACCATAAAAAAAGAAGTCGGTAAAATTTCCAAGCTGGAAAAACTGTTAGGGAACGATTCGCTTCCCGGCCATCTGGGTATTGGTCATACCCGTTGGGCGACGCATGGTGTTCCTTCCGTCAGCAATGCGCATCCGCATGTTGATTCTCAGGGTCATATCGCTCTGATCCACAACGGCATCATCGAGAACTACGCCTTGTTGCGCCAGCGTCTGGAAGCACGGGGGCATAACTTCCGCTCGGAAACAGATACGGAGACGCTGGCACATCTCATCGAAGAAGCCTATCAAGGGGATCTCTTGGAAGCCGTGAAAATCGCACTGCTGCAGGTGAAAGGAACGTACGGCTTGGCGGTGATCACCGATCGGGAACCGGATCGCATCGTGGCGGCTCGGATGGGCAGTCCCTTGATCATCGGCGTCGGCGAAGATGAGAACTTCGTCGCTTCCGATCTGGCGGCGATCGTTCCTTACACGCGAAACGCCATCTATTTGGAGGATGGGGAAGTCGCGTTGATCCAGCGCGACGGCATTCAGCACCGCACTCTGAACAATCAATTGATCCGCAAAAGGATCGAATCCGTGGATCTGGATCTCGAGCAGATCGAAAAAGGGGGATATGATCACTTCATGTTGAAGGAGATCATGGAACAACCCCGTACACTAGAAGATTCCATGCGCGGGAGGCTGCTGGAAGAGGAGGGAACAGCGAGATTGGGTGGAATCGCCGCCTATATAGACAAATTGATCAATGCGAAACGCATCATCATCGTCGCATGCGGAACTTCCTGGCACTCAGGGCTGATCGGTGAATATATGATCGAAGAATTTGCCCGCATTCCCACCGAAGTCGAATACGCCTCCGAGTTTCGATACCGCGATCCCATCATCGAAGAAGGAACCGTGGTGATCGCCATCAGTCAGTCGGGTGAAACCGCTGATACGCTGGCGGCTCTGAAGGAGGCGAAGCAGAAGGGAGCCGTCACGCTTGGAATTTGCAATGTCGTCGGTTCCAGCATCGCCAGGGAAACCGACGCGGGGATCTATCTGCATGCCGGTCCGGAAATCGGGGTCGCTTCGACGAAGGCGTTCACTTCTCAGGTAACAGTCCTGTCGCTGCTCGCACTGCTTCTGGGTCGAAGGAAATGGATATCGTCCGCTCAGGGGCGCTGGATGGCACGGGAAATGAAAAAACTGCCCAGTTTGGTGGCGCAGATTTTAAGCAACACCGATAAGGTTCGCGAACTGGCGGAACGATTTAAGAACCACCGGAACTTCCTCTATTTGGGACGAGGATACAATTTCCCCATCGCGCTGGAAGGAGCCTTGAAGCTGAAGGAAATCAGCTACATCCACGCCGAGGGTTATCCGGCGGCGGAAATGAAGCATGGGCCGATTGCATTGATTGACAAAGATATGCCCGTCGTATTTATCGCAACGCAGGATGGAACCTATGAGAAAGTCCTTTCGAACATCGAAGAGGTGAAAGCCCGCCAGGGGACCGTCATCGCGGTCTGCACCGAAGGGGATCAGGAGATGGGCGCGAAAGCTGATTACACCATCGAAATTCCGCGGACGATGAATTTTCTGATGCCGATCCTTTCTGTCATCCCGCTTCAGTTATTAGCGTATTATATTGCCGTCTTGCGCGGTTGCAATGTGGACCAACCCCGCAATCTCGCTAAAAGCGTAACGGTGGAGTAAATGCAAACAGCAAAGTTCTGGATGATCTTACTGTCTCTTTTGTTCGTATTGATCGGAGGAATGACCGCCGCTCGCAGCAGCGAATACACCGACGAAGATCAATGGCGGCAAGCGCTCGAAATCTATCAGCAGGGAGATTACGGTTCCGCCGCAGTGCATCTCCAGAAGGTCATCAAGTTCGATTCATCCCGATACAAAAGCGCCGCCTGGTTTCTCCTCAGCAAATGCTATTTGCACCTGGGAATGTTCCGCGAAGCGGAAGAAGCCGCTCGCCGCCAAATCTGCCTATTTCCACATGGACGATACGCACCTTTTTCAAATTACACCCTTGCGCAGCTTGCGTTTCTGCAGGGCGAGTTCTTCTCCGCCGCATATTATCTCCTGACTGCGGCTCAGATCACCCGTGATGATGATCTGAATCTCCTGGCGCGATCCAAACTGGAGCGCCTCTTCGAAATCTACTTGAACGACAAACAGAAGGAAGAAATCCTGAGTCTGGTGGAGTCCCCGGCGATTTTAGCCGAATTGGCCGCCGTTCGTCACGGAAGTCGTCTACCTCTTAAGGTGGGTGTAATCTTGCCGCTCTCAGGCCCGATGCAGAAAATCGGACAAGATATTCTGGACGGCATCGAGCTGGCTGGGGCGGGAGCGCGGCGAAGATCGAGATTGGGAGTGGAGCTCAGCTCC
>CAZUTK010000113.1:0-4387 GCA_964623265.1 uncultured bacterium
ATGCCTTCGAAGTCGAAGGGGAGACCGGGATTCATCGCGTCATAGGCGTCATCCATGATCGTGATGTTGTCGCCCAGAACTTTTTCGCCCAGCTTTCCGCTTAAAAAACTGCGCCCTTCCACGTAATTCAGTCCGCCGAACCCCTCGAATACCATAAACATGAGAAAATCCGTCACCGCCGCAGGTTCCAGCACTACCGTATATTCTCCGGGTGGAATTTCCACGGGATTTTGCGCTTCCGCCGCCTTGCGAAGGGCGGTGGCGATGACGGATTCCGCATCAATCTGGTTCACGTCCTGCCGGATATCCTCCGCCCAGCCAGGTTGACCGTTGATTTCCACCGTGGCGGAAAAGATTGCCTTCGACGTGCGATGATACCCGAAAAGACCCTTCGAATTGCCCAGAGCCACGGCGTCCCAGCCATTGCTAAAAATCCCCGCCGCCGAGGCGTTCTGTTTTTCTGCCTCCCGCACCAGCCTGCGCACGACTTCCGCTCGTTCCTCGGGCGCATAGATCGCCGTCGCTTCCGCATATGCGTCGGTTGGTGCGAATTGGGACGGACCCGACAGGGGGAGCAAATCCGGCGTTTCGCGCTGCTGGTGTGCGATCTTCAAGGCGGTCTCGACGGCGCGACGAAGCGTTCCGTCATCGAATCGGTTGACGCTGCTTCGCCCGACTTTCTTCCCCCAATGCACCTTCACGGTTATGCTGTCGGTGCGGCGGGAGACGTTTTGCGTGATGGTGTTGTCGCTGAAGCGGGTGAGGTTCTCCTCGCTGTGCGAAAGCAGCACCTCGGTTTCGTCTGCCGTTGAGAAGCTCAGCGTCTTCGCGATGATTTCTTGAGCCTGTGTCGAGTCCATGAAATCGGGTCCGATCCGTCAGAAAATCGCCGCCGCGGCGTAACCGGCGGTCATCAACAAGCCGGTGAGCAGATGGATTCCGACGGTGGCGGCGTTGGCGGGCACGAGCTTATCGGATTCTTCCGCGTGGGCTTGAGCGATGCGCACCGCCTTCAGCGCCTGCGGCAATGTGATCAGCGCGATCAGCACCCAGGGCGTCAGCATCTTCGTCAGCACGCCTAAGAGAATGGCGGAGTAGGTGAGGATGAAGATGGCGGCGTAACCTTTGACCGCCCGCGGCCGTCCCATCCGCACGACCAGATGCCGCTTGCCGCTGTCTCGGTCCGCGATGTAATCCGGAAATTCATTGATGTACAACACTCCGGCGATGAGCAAGCCGACCGGAAGAGACGCCACCACGACGGAGGCGCTGAAGCTCTGCGCCTGCACGTAGTAGGCCCCTAACATCATCAACGTTCCGAAGCAGAGCCCGACGATGAATTCTCCGAATCCCCGCGCGGCGATGTTGAACGGCGGCATCGTGTAGAAAATACCGCAGAACGTGCCGATCAACCCGAGATAGAGAATGGGAAGTCCCTTCAGAAACACCAGCAACAAGCCCAGAACGGTGCTCAGAACAAAGAAGGAAATTGCACCCGCCAAAACCTCGCGAGGCGACAAGATCCCGTTCTGGATCATGCGGCTTCCGCCGGTGAAGGGGCGCACAAATTCTTTGTTGCGCGCGTCGCAGCCGTTGATATGATCGGCGTAATCGTTGATCACGTTGGTGCCGGCGTGCAGGAATATCCCCGCGATCAGGGTGAGAAAGAAGTAGCCCAATTGCACGGGATAACCATCTTGCCATGCCATAACGGAAGCCAGAAGTACCGGCACCAACACCGCCGTGAAGAAAGGCGCTCGAACCGCTTCCAGCCAGATCTTGATCTTTTCGGGAAGCGGCGCTGTGGAGAATTTGGATGGTTGACTCATCAGTACATACCAGGTTAGGTTGGATTGTTTTTTTCGAATGCTCTCATCCTTCGAAAGAGCTTGACATTCTGAAGAAAAGACGTTATTATATATATCAATAATGGAGGAACTTTCAATGAATGCTGATAAAAAGATTCATCTGAACACCACCCTCTCCGATGCAATGCGGGATTACCCTGCTACCGTCGAAGTTTTCATCCGCTACGGCTTGCATTGCGTGGGCTGTGAAGTCGCCGCTCTGGAAACCGTGCAAATGGCGGCGGCGACGCACGGTGTTAAAAACGTCGAACAATTGCTGGAAGATCTGAATCGAGCGGCGGGATAGGCGCCGCTCGATTTCCTTTTTTACCGCTGTTAAACAAACGCGATTCCGCCGCTGGTTGAAGCGGTTTTTTATTGCTTTTCAGGGGTTCCGGATCGGCATTCCTCACGATGCAGAAGATCTCTTGCCTGCGTCGGTGCTGCTTATTGCAGGTAGATCAGCTTGCGGATCTGTGTCTTCCCGTCCGCCTTGAATTTCGCCAGATAGATGCCTGAGGATAGGTTTTCCGGCTGCCAGACGACTCGATGTTCCCCCGCCGTCATAAACCCTTTCAGCGCTTCCCCGATCTTGCGGCCGTTCAGATCGTAAAGGCTCAGTTCCACCGCGGCCGGTGTCGCCAGCGAAATCGTGAAGTTCACGATTCCATTGAATGGATTGGGAAACGCTTCCAGCAGGCTGAAAGAGCTCGGTCTCTGCGGATCCGATTCCACGCCGCCCGGGAAGTAAACGTGAAAGGTGAGCGACTGAGCGAGCTCAGGGTGATCCAGCGGCTGCACGATAACCGTCGCCCAGCCTTCATCGTCGGGAGCGTTCGGCGTGAAGTCCACCAGAACGCTGTCCATCCCATTGCCCGCAATGATGGTGGTGACGGAGTCAATGAACGGTGGATAGCAATACTCCCCCACGCACCAGGTGACAATCCAGCCGGATGGAACGTTGACCTCCAGTGTAATGAGAAATTCCACCGCGGTCGGTTCGAGGTTGTTGATCTCCGAGTAAAAGCTGACCATATTTCCGATGCTTCCCGGAAGCGATGTCACAGGCGCCGTATAGGTGAAATTCTGCCCCCAGGCCGCCCCCGCCAGGATGAGGGCGAGAATCGCGACCGACGTCAGTATGTGTTTCATCATTCTCCTCATCGTTGCTTAAGGATTCAACAGCGCTTGCACGCGCGCGTATAGTTCGGAATAGACCAAGCTGCGGGTGTACCAATCCACGACTCCGGACGGCTTCACCAGCACGTTCGTGGGAAATTGCACAACTCCATAAGCTTGCGTCACTGCGTAATTCTGATCCAAGAGTAAGACGAACGTCAAGTTCAACAGCTGCCGAACCTCCTGCAGATCCTGCATATTATCCGCTGCACCCAGGTTCACGCCCAGAACTCGAAATCCCTGCGGTCCGAGTTCCGAATAGACCTGCTGAATATCGGGCAGTTCTTCCATGCAGGGAACGCAGTCCCGAAACCAGAACGTCACCAGCGTGACTCGGCCGCGGTAACCGCCGAAGGCGACGGTGTCCCCCGCATCCGATGGCAGTGAAAACCCCGGCGCCAGCTTGCCCTCGTTGAAGCCGATGCCGGCGGGCCAGAGTTCCAAATTCAGGGTGATCTCATGATGTCCATACATAATAAAGAGGTTGTTCAAGATCAGGATCGGCGTCTGCGTCGCGTAACCCTCCCGATAACCGCTGAAAGTATGCCATCCGTCTGAAATGCCGCTCGCCATCCAGGGCGCCAGGTCAGGGGAGAGGCGGTCGTCTATGCAGATGCGGGTGGAATCCACCGAGGAGAGGATGCGGATGCCGTTCCAGGCGACGGCGCCCATCTGGAGATGCACTTCCGTGTTGATGCCGGCGGCGATGTCTACGGTCGTCTCTTTATAATTGTAGCCGATCTTGCCGACCCCGATGGTGTGCACGCCGACCGGCAGGTTGTTCAGCGTATCCGGCGTGGTGTAGTTCGTGGCGGCGCTGTCCAGAAAGATGATCCCGCCGTTGATGGGGATGCCTGAAGACGAATCCTGAGCGGTGACGATGGCGGAACCGACGTCTGGATTGATAGGATCGAGGATGAGGGCAAGCGCGTGCAGAGAATCCTTCTGGACGTTCACCATCTGCGAATCGGGGAAAAATGCCGGAAACTCCACTTTGATCCAGCGGTTTCCTGCTTCCGCCTGAAGGGTGTCCGGCGTCGTCTTGCCCGTTTGCAGAACCCCGTCCAAGTAGATCAATCCGCCGCGCAAGGAGTGTTGATAGGGATCCTCGGCGCTGACAAAAATCTTTCCCATCCCCGCCGCCGCGCTGCGTGTCGGTGCTTTCTGAATGGTGCAGCCCGTTGTCAGGAGCAGCGCGCAGATCGGAGCTGGGAGCAGCAGAATCCGCAAGACGGTTCGGATCATTTTATCCTCGGGATTTCCTGTACCACTTTCCATATCTCTTCACCCGAAGCGCGTCCCTTGAGTTCCTTCATCACCGCGCCCATCAGCACGCGATGCCAATTCTCCTCCTTGAACAA
>CAZUTK010000114.1:0-4327 GCA_964623265.1 uncultured bacterium
AGCAGCAGAATCAAAATCAACAGAACCAGTCGGACCGCAAAGAACAGAAAGACCGGCAAGATCAGCAAAAACAAGAAAAGCAGCAGGACGAACAGAATCAGCACCAACAGCAGAACCGACAACAACAGGAACAGCAGCCGCAGGAAAAGGAAGCCGAGCAACAGAACCAACCGCAGACGGCGCAAAAAGATCAGATGTCCCGGGAAGATGCCGAACGCCTGCTGAACGCCCTGCAGAAGGATGAAAAACGCATCCAGGAAAATCTCCATCGTCAGAAAGCCGTGGAATCCGGTGTGAAAAAAGACTGGTGATCGTCGCATTCATGATGAGAATCTTCGAAAGAAAAGCACTCCCCTTTTTCATTCTCTGGCTCTGCATCGCCGCCGCGTCGAGAGACGCAATTGCTCAGGATCTCACCTTCCGAGCCAGCGTGGACAGAACATCCTTAACCGTGAACGACGTGCTGACGTACACGCTGGAGATCCAAGGATCCGCGATGTCTCTCCCCGATCCCAAATTGCCCGATTTTCAAAATTTCAGCATCCTCTCCGGTCCCAACCAAGCCAGCACATTCCAATTCATCAACGGTCAGACCTCCTACAGCAAAACGCTGAGCTTCGTTCTGCGCCCCTTGCAAACGGGCGATCTGACCATCGGGCCGGCGGAATTGACATATAAACACAAAACCTACCGGACGGATCCGCTCACTATCAGCGTCGGCGGGTCGGGATCCGCGCCGCCGCAGCCGCAACCTGGCGCCCCCGCTCCGACCCCCGCACCCAGTCCCTCGGTCGAATCCTCTGATCTTTTCGTCCAGGTCACAGCGGACAAAAATCAGGTGTACCAAGGCGAACAGGTCGTCCTGACCTACACAATCTACACCCGTCTCGCTGTCCAATCATACGAAATCAGCAAGCTGCCCGCCACCCCGGGCTTCTGGATGGAGGAGTTCGATGCTCCGCCGGGCGGCGCTCAAGTCCGCGACGTGACCTACGCAGGCAAGCATTATCGCGCCGCAGTGATCCGGCGGGTGGCGCTCTTCCCCGCGCGTTCCGGCGAACTGACCGTGGATCCTTTGGAAGTCACTTGCCAGGTGCAGGTCCAAGATTTGCACCGCCGCAGCCGCGACCCCTTCGATATGTTCTTCAACGATCCATTCAGCCGCTTCCGCACGGAACAGCGCGTCCTTCAAACGTATCCGCTGAAAATGAAGGTGCTGCCGCTGCCTGCGGAAGGAAGACCCGCGGATTTCGACGGCGCGGTGGGAAACTTCGATCTGGACGTCAGTTTGGATCGCAGCCGGGCGAAAACCAATGAAGCCCTGACGATGACCGTGCGTTTCAACGGCACCGGAAACATCAAAATGCTGCCCGCTCCGGCTTTCAAAGCGCCGTCCGATTTCGAAGCCTACGCCCCCAAAGAGACGGTTTCGGTGAACAAGTCCGGATCAAAAATCACCGGCGTGAAAACCTTCGAATATGTGCTCATCCCGCGCTTCGCCGGCGACCGGAAGATCCCCCCAATCACCTTCTCTTATTTCAATCCTGCGACGAAATCCTACCAAACATTGTCAAAAGGAGGGTTCGACGTCACCATCGAACAGGGGTCCGGCTCAGCACCGATCGCCGCCTCAGGCATCGCCAAAGAAGACGTAAAACTGCTGGGGCAGGATATCCGCTATTTGAAGACCCCGAAGAAATTGCATCCGGCCGCCGCAGCGGGCAAATTGCCGGTGAGCTTCTGGGTCGGCATCTGGGCACCTCCGCTTCTGGCGATCTTGATGCTGGGCAGTCTGCGGCTTCTCGGACTTCCTTCTCTGCAGGCGCGCCTGCAGGGGCGCAGAGCCTACTCCCGCGCCAGAAGCGAACTCGCCGCCTTAAGCCGACTTGCAGCTTCGGGACCCGCCGTAAAAAATCGCTTTGCCCGCTTCTACGGCGGTTTGCACCGCGTCTTGCTCGACTATTTAAGCTTGAAACTGAACCTTCCTGCGCAGGGGTTGAAAGAGGAAGAAGTCATGGAGCGTTTGGCACAACAAAATCTCCCCGCGGAACAAATAGGCGAGCTGCGGGAGATCTTCAATACCTGCAATTACGCCCGCTTCACCCCCGAAAATCAGGATGCTTCCCGTATGGATCGCATCCTGAAACAGGCGCGCCAAACGGTGGATTGGCTGGAAGCTCACTGGGAGAAGCATCCATGACCACGCGGTATGCTGCGATCCTCACCCTGCTCTTAGGACTCCTGTCCAGCGCGCCGGTTGCCCGCTCCCAACCGGTGGATCCGCGCATCGCCGAAGCCGAACAGCTCTACCGGGAAAACAATTTTTCGGCGGCTGCGGAAATCTACGAAAATCTCATTCGTCAGGGCTGGACAAGCGGAGAGATCCTTTACAACCTAGGCAACGCTTATTACAAACAGGGCGAACTGGGGAAGGCGATTTTGAACTACGAGCGCGCCCGGCGCTTTCTGGGAAACGACCCGGATCTGGAACTCAACCTGAAGATCGCCAACCTGCGCGTACCCGACCGCATCGAACCGCTCCCCCGACTCTTCATCATCAAATTATTTCAGGCAGTAGCGGATCTTTTCACCGAGCGAACCTGGGGAATGCTGCTCAGCGCCGCGGAATGGGTGCTGCTCGGGTGTCTGACGGGGCTCCTCTTCCTGCGCCGACCGTCGCTGCGTCGTCTGATGTCGAGCCTGTTTTTCGTCGCGGCGATTCTGGGACTTTTCAGTGCAGTTTTCTTCGTTTCTGAATATTGGTCTGCTGCAAACAACGTAGATGGGATCGTGCTGGTCGCTTCGGTGGAAGTGCGCAGCGCGCCGGAAGAAGCTTCTACCGAACTCTTTACCTTACACGAAGGAGTCAAGTTTCGAGTGCTTCGTCAGGTTGCGGGATGGGCGGAAATTCACCTGGCGGACGGTAAAAGGGGCTGGATGCCCGCTTCGGCGTTTGAAGTCATCTAAGCGACGGATCTACAGACCCACAAAAACAGACAATGTCCGAAGAGCAGCGGCTCATCACCGCACGCTGTTCTACACCGCGCACTTCGGAGAACTTCGAGGGGAAAAGAGTAATGAGAGCCATACAGATCATCATTGCAGGTTGGTTCCTAGGCGTCGCCCTGACGGGATGCAGTCAAAAACCGCCGCTCTTGAGTGAGAAAACGACAGGGGACTCCGTCTGGGTGAAGCAGGACGAGAGTTTCAATCCGCTGAATCTGAAAGAAGAGGATCCGATGAAACTGCCGGATTCGCGGCTGAAAGCCTCGGAATCCGCTTCGGCGGGGGGGAAATCATCTTCCCGCAGCGGCGGAGGTTTGCGGGAAGCCGCCGGATTCCGCGTCCAGCTCATCGCCACCGACTCCGAAGTGGATGCCCGGGAATGCGAACAAAAAGCCCTGCTGGATTTTAAGAACAACGTCTACCTGATCTTCGATCCTCCCAACTACAAGGTCAGAATCGGTGATTTCCAAGATCGCGCGCAAGCCAACGAGTTCAAAGAACGCGCCATTCGAATGGGTTACGTCAACGCCTGGGTGGTGCAGTCGCGGGTGCTGGTGCAGGATCGGTGATCTCGATGGGATTCGTTAAGCCAATCCGCCCCTTCTGCGTCATAACTTCCGCCCGCACATACCCTTCCCGATCCTGGAGGGTCAGCCGTCGTTCCGCCGAATAACCGGAAAGCGATTCGTCAAAAAGCAATCTCTCTTCCGCTTCACCCTTGACCCCCCGATACACCTTCCATCGGCTTAACGCCCCGAATTCCGAAGACGACGATGCTTCCAGTTGCAGAATCCTCGTTTTTTTTTCATCCGCTCGTCGCACTTCCTCTTTCCGGCGGAAATATGCATCCACGAAGGGTCCATTCGTCACCATCGTCCGATTCTCAACCAACCCCGCGAGAATTTTCCGTACATTGATCCCTTCCGGAAGATGCACACCGGTGCGCACCGCCCCGAAGACCGGCTCGCCCCTTTCCTCCAGTCTCACCATGGGGAAACCCACCTGTCGGTAGCGATTGAAATTGCCGTGCGCATCGCTGCCGGCAAAGATACGCCATCTTTTGCCCTGCAACAACCCCCTGACCCATAATTCGATGCCCCAACGCCGATCTGGATGGATCCCCCCGTTCCAGATCTGCAGACCGAAAAGTCCTTGCTCTTGCAGATCCTCGTCTTCCCAATCGCCGCGCCCGAGGAAAATGCGCTCAAGGAACGGCGCCTTCACTAGCGGGTGTGCTGCCGCAGCGATGACGCTCGAATCCATACGCTCGATCGCTCCCCGCAGCGTCAGTTCCGTGCGAGTGCGAAGCCATCTTTCGGCG
>CAZUTK010000115.1:0-4243 GCA_964623265.1 uncultured bacterium
AACGGTGTCTTCGGGGACGTTGCACCACCCTGGCTCGTGCCCGGTCTCTCCTTAAATAGACAGCCTACTCCCGAGCTGAACTACACTCTCCTACATGAATATAAGGGGGTGCTCTACGCCGCAGTCGCTATCAGAGATCAGATGCGTCGAGAAAATGTGATCTATCACAACAACGATCCGATGAGTTCCTACCCGGGCGCCGATCTGTTTTGGAACGAGATCAGATTAAATCTGGAAGAAGACGACGGCGTTATTGGAATGGGTTCTGATATCGACTTCCTCTATGTCTTCACGAAGAAAAAGATTTATAAATACCGCATAACTGAATCAGGAGTAGAACTACATGAGAGCCCGTTCCACTGCGGATTGAAATCCGATCGAGGTCTAGACTTCCAAGATGGAATCTTCCGCTTCATCGGAGAAGTCGGCGGGATCACCGGACAATACGTCTTCGACGGGACGCAGACCCCAGAAGAAAACAGCCTTGGATGGAAATCCGTGCTAGAAGGGATCTCCGGATTCTGCGATCTAAATCAAGTCATCGCAGTCCCGATCCGTAACGAGAGAAAAGTCCTGTTCTCCTTCCCAGTCTATTATCTCCCGGGAGGCGTATGAGCGCCAGTTGGATCCGAAGCAGCGGAGGAGGGATTCCGTATTATAATGCCGAGCCATACGCCAATTATCCCACGCAGAAAACAGTGGGGATATTGGACGTCCAAGCTGGTAGCTACCCAGCTGGGACGGTGATCTTTTGCGTGACGGATTTCATAGAATTTCCAGGGGATGGCGCCATCCGTAATTTCTTTGCTTTGAAGCCCGGAGAAACGACGGCGACCCTGATGACAACCTGGATGCAGACTGGACAGTGGAATGCAGGAGGGAAGCGGTCTACCGTGTCCTTTGTGGTGCGGGATGGCGTGATCCATGCCATTACAGATAAGATTCATCAGATAGGTGGATCAGAAATTATATACGGACGCTATGTAATTGCTACCGGAGATTGGTACAATGAAGTTATCTATTCTTTCCCGGGTAATTTAAAATTCTACCCCGATATAGATATTAATCCCGCCGGGAATTTGTTGGGAATGATTTGGACGGATGAGGGCAATCATGTATATATTTGTACCAAAGTTGTAAATGGAACAACAATGCCTATTCAGTTCTATCAACTCTATGATGTCAGCGGAACCTCCCCGAAGACTTCGCTCCTATTCTGCGACAATGAAATAGTATTCGTGAATATAGATGGAAACGTGTCGCATAACGGAATGGTTTCTGAACTGTTTCGTGGTAACATCCAATACGCCACGTTAGAGCAAGGAAATAGCCTCGGATCCTCCGGATTGATTGACGCTCAAATTTGTCTGGATTCTTATGGAAATCTGGGACTATTGGGTACAGACGTAACGAACGCCTTGATCTTTCGAGGCTATTCATTGGAACATGGTTGGATTCCCGGTGTCCTCTTTGCAAGCCCTTTGTCCGGGGCATTCGCCTATGGATTGACTTGTAGACCCAGCGAAAACGTTTCGTATTGGTTCGCATTCTACAAGATGGCAATCAATACAGTGGTCTATCGGACCGCGTCGGTGAATACGGGCGTCTGGTCCGATCCTGTATCCTGCGCACTGGAAACGGGATATCCGACGGAAAAAGTAACAGGATATTTCGGATGTCAGAATACAGGGAACCCAGGATCGGTGAATGATTCTTTCTTTGGCTTAGTGATGATTCAAATATCCAGTCCGGGGGCTTCCGGTTATGAACTTTATCTCCGTCTGTCAGGTGATCTAACAATTCCCCCCGGAATTCCGACGCAGGGATACTATTCCGACGCTCGACTCGTGGATGCCCGCAATATAGAGATATCCATACCTAACAACGGAGCTTGCAGGAGGGATTGCATCTTCAAGACCGGGAATCTGCTGCGGATGCTGGATTGGATCGAGCTTTCCGATGGAACTTTGGTCTTTGCCCGCGGAGAGGATTTCGTTACCTTTGAAGATAATTACTATCAGACGATGTATTGGTTGTCCCACTTGATTCCGGATGATGTCAGTTGGAAGATTCTGACGAAATTGAGGGTGATCTTCCAAAGCGACGATCCGTTTATGATAGTAGTAAGCAGTGATGATTATAGCCAGTATCAATCTGTAGAGATGGCGCCGACCGATTCCGGAATCTGGAAAGACGTCAACATCTACGGCAGGCGGTTTTTCTTCAATGTGTACGATAATGGCGTGTATTCGGTGCAGATCAGCGAGATCCAAGCTCGGCTGGAGCCGGTTTCAGACTTTGTATGATATGAGAGGATAAGATGGACTACATTCAAACGCGAAGACCGAAATCCAAATCCGAAGAGAGATGGAATTATTCTTTGCGCCTATTAAGCCGGGAATTAAAAAAATCCATCTCTATTAAGGATTTAGAGGATAGGATCTCGGCGCTGGAAGAGCAGTTGGAAGAGTTAAATCGCAAAGAGGAGTAAAAATGCAAAAAAAACCCTCTAGGACCGCGGCAGAAAAAAGGCGGGACCGTGCACTTCAAAGGTTTCATTACGATATTCGCAAACAGATGGATGCGAGGGTGAGTGTGGTGGAAGAGAAGCTGGAGCGAATCATCGAATCTCTGCAGGCGCAAGGAATTATCATTTGGCGATGAGGAAAAATGTTCGGAATAGATGATCTGCTCATATTGGCTGGCGCATCTGGGCTTGCTGGCGGGATTGAAGCGGTCTTTGGTGGGAAACCTTCCCGCCGTGAGCGAGAAGAGATGGAGTACTGGAAAGAGCGCCGGGAACAGGGCGCTCCTCCGGAGCTAATATCGCAGTTGCGCAGCCTCTACGCACCCCGTATTGGTTACGGGCTGCAAGAACGTCAGAACCGCCTGGCACGAGGTCTACGCGCTTCCGGCATCGGCGGGACGACGGAGGCCTTCGAGAGTCTGGCTTCCATCCCCTCCGTCGAAGAGGCGCTGCTCTCCGTAACCGAGCCGGTGAATGTCCAATATCGGGAGCTGGGCGCGCAGCAATACGCGAGTTTGCTGGGTGAAACGGAGGCAAAGCGCCGAGAGGCGGTTCAATCCGGACTCGGAACGATCATGTCTTCCCTGGGGACGGTGTTGGGCTCGAAGAAGGAAACCGATTGGGATTCGATGATGGAAGCTTTGAATTTGAATTCACCCATCGGTTATGTTTCAGATTCGAATACCGTCTGGAGTACTCCTAAGAAACTGGAGGATTATAGCGAAGAAGATTTGCTGGACGCTTTGCTTAGAATTCGCTATAAAGGGAGGCCGAAATGGGCGTATCCTGAATTAGAGGAGATGCGCTAATGGCTTGGTCAGAAAAATTGCTGCAACTGGGCTTGGCAATGCGTGCTGCGCGACAGGCGAATCAAGAGGCTATGACCCGATTTCTAATGCCCATTCAAATCGAGTTGCGCGAACGAGAGAAAGATCGCCAGAAGTCGCTGGAAATCACCAAGGAGCAGCAGAGAATGTCTATGATCGCTAAACAGTATGATCTGCTGCGCGAGCA
This sequence comes from uncultured bacterium, assembly GCA_964623265.1. Taxonomy (GTDB): domain Bacteria; phylum Electryoneota; class B3-LCP; order B3-LCP; family B3-LCP; genus CAZUTK01. The sequence goes on from CAZUTK010000115.1 coordinate 3,542, forward strand.
GATGCGCCAGGAAGGGGCAATGGCGCGCGCGCTGGCGGTGGAACAAGCGAAGATCAACGCGGGGGCATATGCGAAGGCGCCGAAAGCCCCGCCAGAGCCGAATCGGATCACAGCATCGGAAGCGATCGCCCTCACGAAGAGCCTGGCGGATACAATGGGATATGACGAAGAGAAGACTAGTAAGACGCTGGAAAATTGGAAACGCTTCGAGAATTGGCTGAAATTGCCGGCGGCGACGAAGAAGAGCTACAGCAAAGACGCGGAGAGCACCCCAACCTATTGGATCCCCTACGCGCAGCTCTATAAAGAGAAAAAGGAAAATGCGACGCCGGAAGATTACTACAGCGTCGGAGCTCCGACCCCCGAGGAAGTGAGCCGAGCCATTGCCTTGAAACAGATTGCGCCGCAGGTGAAAGCCGCAGTATACGGGACGACGGGAATGCCGGAAGCGGAGACGATGCCGGCGCTGAGCAAGATGATGTTGGAAATGCCGGCGGAAATCGCCCAATACCCCAGTGAACTAGTGCTCCAAGGCCCCCCCACAGCAGAAGGGATCTATCCCACGGTGACGCTTTCAGACTCTCTGAGATGGGCGATGAATAAGTATTTCCCCACCCCCGAACTCCCCCAGGAAAAGAAAAAACAACCGCCGTCGGTTACATTTAAACTGCCGGAAAACGAAGAGGAAGCGGCTGCGAGATA
>CAZUTK010000116.1:0-4223 GCA_964623265.1 uncultured bacterium
CCACCGCCGAACCGCAGATCTACGCCTGCACGAGGAAATTCGGCACCATCCTCGAAAACGTCGTCTACGATCCGGTGACCCGCAACATTGACCTGGATGACTACAGCTTGACCGAGAACACCCGCGCCTCCTACCCGCTCGAATTCATCGAAAACGCCTTGCCGGAAAAGCGAGGCGGTCACCCCAAGAACATCATCCTCCTGACCTGCGACGGTTCCGGCGTGATGCCGCCCATCGCCCGCCTCACCCCCGAACAGGCGATGTACCAGTTCATCTCCGGCTATACCACGAAGGTAGCGGGCACGGAGATGGGTCTGGGAGCCGAACCGGAACTCACCTTCAGCGCCTGCTTCGGAGCGCCGTTTATGGTGCATCACCCCTACGTTTACGCCGAACTGCTGAAACGCAAAATGATGAAGCACGGCGCAACCTGCTGGCTGGTCAACACCGGCTGGGTGGGCGGACCCTACGGCATCGGCAAACGCATCAGCATTAAATACACCCGCGCGCTGCTGAACGCCGCGCTGGAAGGCAATCTACACGATGTGGAGTACAAGAAAGACCCCGTTTTCGGATTCGATGTGCCGAAAACCTGCCCGGGCGTCCCGGACAGCGTCTTGAATCCGGCGGAAGCCTGGCCGGATAAAAACGCCTATATGCAGCGCTACAAAGAGCTAGCTTCCCGCTACATCGAGAACTTCAAGAAATTCGAAGCGGGCACCCCGCCGGAAGTCGTCAAGGCGGGACCGAAGAGATGAACCGAAATGGTGTCATCAAAGATGAATGAAGATCGGATTGTAGCTCTATTAGAACGCATTGCAATTGCGTTGGAGCAGCTTGCTACGAACGCAAGCCCATGCGTTACCTTCGGCGGAAAGTCAATGCAAGAGGACACTCAAAACGATTTAAGCAAACTCATCAATACCGCTCCAGACATCATTTCACTTTCCAGATTCCCAACTTTAGAGTCTTTTTTAGAATCCAGAGGTATCCGAATTAAGGTGGTTCCGCCCGAAGACGCTGCAGACCAAATCATAGACAGCCTGTCACTTTATCTTGGGGAACGCTATGATGCCCTTTCCGTTATTCTTGCCAAGATTAAAAGGGCAATGCAGTCAGGAATGTCAATCACAGAAAGTCTGAAAGGCAGATCCCAACATGATATAAGTTCAGCTTGTCAGTTCTGTACACGACTTCACGAAGTCGCATTCTTGGAACAGTACCAGTACTTTCGTTCGCCGACCTACTTGATTAAAGCGAAGACCACCTCTCTCCCGAAGGCTCAACGATTTTTCGGAGGGCAATGGCTTGAGAGATTCATTTTGCAAAAAGTCAAGAATGTTTATGCTCAAGTCTCCGCAGAAGTCCGTATCCCTCTCACATTCGAATATCTCATTAATCCTCAAATCATTCTTCCCAATGGGGATGATTTCGAACTTGATATCTTGACCGCGTTCGGGTCCTCCGTGTATTGGATCGAGGCGAAGTCAGGCGACTATCAGCAGCACATATCCAAGTATGCTAAGTTCGCTCGTTTGCTGGGATTGGATTACAATCATTCCTTGATGGTGTTGACGGATGTACCAAACGATCTTTGTGAGGCGCTATCCGCATTGTTTTCGATGACTGTTTGTAATCTAAAATCAGTTGAAGAAACGCTGCTGGAAATCGCCAGGAGTGACACCGCCCAACAAAGCGCTGCAATGGATGGGCAAGCACCAACCGCTGATTTTGATCGTTAGGCGTTAAGAAGTTTTAAATGACGACCGAGTTCCTCTATCACCGATCAGAAACACTAATCGCCGTCGTGCTGCTCGGGTTTATGGTGCTTGGGGGTGAACTGGGGTACAGACTTGGCTGCAGAGGACGCCGAACACGCAATGCGCTGACTCGAACTCAGGTCATAAGTATTCAAGCCGCTACTTTGGGGCTGCTTTCTCTTCTCCTTGGATTCACTTTTGCTATGGCGTTTTCCGATTTGAATACCGGAAGCAGATGGTAGTTCTGGAATCCAATGCAATCGGCACCGCTGCTCTCTGGTCTCACTTCCTACCAACATCCTACGATGTTGAGGTTATCGAACTGTTTCGCCGTTACGTAAAAATTAGGCTGGAGTCTGTTCTTCAAACGAAACAGTCTTCTTCAGACCGAGAGCAGCTAGACGTCGAAGCAAGGCAAATCCAGCTTCGGCTGTGGTATATTGCGAATGAAACTGCAGAGTTGGATCCAAGATCTATCCCACTAAACTCGTTCACTTACGCAGTGAACCAGCTCATCGGCACCAAGACGCAGCGTGATATTGCCGTCGCCAATCACGTTCTTGAGAGTGTGTTACTGTTTCTGTCAGGCTTTGCCGTTCTGGCTGCAGTAGTCTTTGGGTACGGAAACGGCTTGGCAGGTGCTCGAATCACGAGCCGGACAGCAGCCTTCTTTGTCATCGTTGTGTTGGTCATTTTGCTCATAATAGACCTTGATCATCCCCAGCAGGGCCTCGCCCGTACGAGTCAGAAAAGCATGATCCAACTGGAAGAGATCTTGCACGCCATTCAGCGATGACGTGACATTCCCGTTCTGGGCGATATCCAGCCTATTTCGATAAACCTATTCCCGCTTGCACCGCCGGGCTCTGGAATTTTCTTCCGCATCTGCGCTGCTGCTGCATCTTCCTACCCGCACTGCCTCTCGAACCGTCGCTTCATTTTATCACACTGAAAAATTTTAGGATTTTTTTTCTCGCTTGACTCCAGCATGGATTTTATTTATATTGTAATTTCAGCAGGTAATGAAACGAAAACCGAAGGAGGGAAAATGGCAGCAGGCAGCAAAGGTATTTGTCTGGTCTTAACCAATATCCTTCTGTCTAGTTTGCCTGTGACGGTTTACTCGGTGGACATTATATGGCAGCGACAGGTGCAAGGTTATCTAAGCGGCGTGGAAATGGCGTTCTACCACGGCGGCGCGGACTACACCAAGCCGTTCGTGGCGGATATCGACGATGACGGAGACGATGATCTTTTCGTAGGCGAACATGATGGTTATCTGAATTTCTTCGAGAATCTCGGTGGCAACCCGCCCGACTGGCGCTGCGTCAGCACAGCAGTGGATTCGATTGACGTGGGCAAGCACTGCGCCCCGGCTCTGTGGGATATTGACCTGGATGGAGATCTGGACTTATTTCTCGGCAACGAAGACGGCAGAATCTGGCATTTCCGCAACGACGGCAGCGCACAAGCGCCTCTCTGGACCTTTGTGACTGATTTCTACTCCGGAATTGACGTCGGCTACCACGCATTGCCCTTCTTCGCGGATCTGGACGCCGACAACGACGATGATCTGTTGATCGCTAAAAACAGCGGCGGCGCCGTCCATATCAAGAATATCGGCGTTCCCGGCACGCCCCGTTGGCAGTATCAGTCCAACATGTACCAGGGCTTCAACCCCGGCATGAAATCGAGCGTCTGCGTCGTGGATTTGAACGGTGATGACCTGAACGACTTGATTATGTCTTCCCTGGAAGGGCTGATCTACTACTTCCGAAACATAGGTCCCCCCAATAACCCCAGCTATCAACCGATGGGCGTCATCGCTCAGGCGATCCACAACGGCACCCCGACCCCCATGGACTATGACCGCGACGGCGACTGGGATCTGATCTCCGGCGAATGCGACGGGAATCTGGATCTCTGGATCAATGCGGGCAACCCCTCTCATCCCATCTTAACATACACCCAGAGTCAGCTGGCTTATCTGGATCTGGGACTTGAAACCAAGCCCGCCCTGGCGGATTTGGATGCAGATGGAGATCTGGACATGATCGTCGGCCGTTACCGCTGGGGTATGTCCTGGATCCAGAACGTGGGCACGCCTGATTCCGCCGCCTGGGTGATCGCCGACACCGCCGCCATCAACGGATTCAATCCGGGCGGCATCGAATCGCCCGCGCTGTGCGATCTCGACAACGACGGAGATTATGACCTAGTGATTGGACTGGAAAACGGTACGCTCGCCTACATCGCCAACATCGGCTCGCAGACCGCGCCGGTTTGGGGTCAGCCCGTCTACAACTACGCCAATATAGACGTCGGAACCAGCGCCTCGCCCGCCTTCGCGGACATGGACGGCGACGGCGACCAGGACCTGTTCATCGGATCGTTCCTGGGCACCATCCGCTACCTGCGCAACAACGGCAACGCATACAATCCCGTCTGGCAGGATCTGGGCAA
>CAZUTK010000117.1:0-4082 GCA_964623265.1 uncultured bacterium
AATCGTCGGCTGCGCCAAGAAGACGCCGCCTCCGCCCCCCCCGCCTCCGCCGCCGCCTGCACCGGAAGTCGTCGCGCCGGATACGGCGGGACAGGCGGCTCGCGAAGCCGCCGAGCGCGCCGCCGCGGAAGAGAAAGCGCGCCGCGAAGCGGAACAAGCCGCGAAGTCTTCCCTGCAGATTGCGTACTTTGATTTCGACAAGAGCAATCTGCGACCGGATGCACGGGAAGCGGTGAATTTCAACGCGGGAGTGATCCAGAAGTACAACAACTGGAACATCCTAATCGAAGGTCACTGCGATGAACGCGGCACGGTGGAATACAACTTGGCATTGGGCGAACGCCGCGCCAACGCCGTGAAGGATTTCTACATCAGCTACGGCATTGACGCCCAGCGCATCAGCACGATCAGCTACGGCGAAGAACGACCGGCGGACCCCGGGCATGACGAAACCGCCTGGGCGAAGAACCGCCGCGCCGTCACAGTGGTCAGATGATCGCAATTCAGATCATGAAGACACCAAACCATCGTGTGAATGGGGAATCCCGACCGTTGTCGGGATTCCCCGCGGTTTTAATCGTCGCCACTTTGAATGGGTTCTTGCTGGCGGGATGCGCTACGCGCAGCGAAGTGCTGAGCTTCAAAGAGGAAACGCATTACATACGCGCCCGCCTAGACACTCTGAATCTGGAGATGCAGAACCTGCGGATGCAGACAGATGGCCTGCAGATCCGGCAGGATCGTCTGGTGGAGGAGATGGTCACCCAATCCGATCTGCGCCAGTTCAAGGCGTACCTCGGCAGCCGCATGGACGACGACGCGGCTCAAATGCAAATGCTTTCCGCTCAAATCAATGACCTCTCGCAGCGGCTGACCGGCGTTGCCCAGCGCGTGGATGAAATGAAGTATAAGCCGACCGCGTCTTCGGAAATTGACTCCATGGCGGCATCCGAGGAAAGCTCTCCGGAACCGAGACTCCTCTATGACCAGGCGTATCTGGATCTGAGCCGTGGGAACTACGAATTGGCGAAGAGCGGTTTTGAAGAATATCTGAGTCGTTTTCCCGATACAGAATTGGCGGACAATGCCTTGTATTGGTTAGGCGAGACGGATTATGTCCAACATAATTACGAAGATGCTCTGAACCGATTCCAGGAAGTTGTCAAGAAATACCCGAAGGGAAACAAGGTCCCCGCAGCGCTCTTCAAAATCGGATTATGCCAGATCCAGCTTAAAAACAAGTCACAGGCGAGAACGACCCTCGAGAGTCTGATCCAACGCTTCCCCAACACCCCGGAAGCTGCACAGGCGAAAGAACGTCTGCAGGAACTGAAGTAATTGGATTCCTCGAAGGAAAACCGAGGCGCGCATCAGCGCGCTTTTGTTTTCCGCAATGTTCCAGATTCACTCCAACCCCGCACGGTTTTTCTCGTATTTAGTCAAAACAATCATCTATAACAACCCTCATTGTGGAGATAGTCATGGAATACACTTTACCCCCTCTTCCTTACGAGTACAACGCTCTGGAACCGCACATTGACGAACAGACGATGCACCTGCATCACGACATCCATCATGCCGGCTACGTAAAGGGATTCAACACCGCCTTGCAGAAGCTGGAAGAAGCCTGCAAATCCGGGGATTTCGCGCTGGTGAAGCATTGGGAACGCGAAGCAGCCTTCCATGGATCGGGACATATTATGCATTCCATCTTCTGGACCATTATGAGCCCAAAAGGCGGCGGCGAACCGAAGGGCGTTCTGGCGGAAGAAATCAAGAAGGAATTCGGCAGCTTCGACGCCTTCAAGAAACAGTTCATCGCCGCCACCAACGCCGTGGAAGGCAGCGGATGGGGTGTTCTGGCGTATCACCGCGATCTGAAGGCGCTGCAGATACTGCAGGCGGAGAAGCATCAGGATCTGACCGTTTGGGGCGCCGTGCCGCTGCTGGTGCTGGACGTCTGGGAACACGCATATTATCTGAAATATCAGAACAAGCGACCCGATTACGTCAACGCCTTCTTCAACGTGATCAACTGGGATGAAGTCGGCAAACGCTTCGACGCCGCTCGCAAATAAAGAATCAACCTGCTTCTGCTTGGTAACGCCTCGATATTTTGATCGGGGCGTTTTCATATCCGACCGCATTGCGCAAGATCCAAAAAAAGCCTTGTATTGAACTTGTGAAAATCTTATCTTTCAAGAAAGAGACTGGAGCACATCAACCAATTGCACAGAGGAAAAAATGAATCAAACCGATGAACATATCGCCCCGGCAGGGCATCCCATTCACACTTTGATGGAAGAACATCGAATCCTTCTGGGTTTCGCGGCGAACTTAGTGAAGACCGCCCGGGAAATAAAGCCCCGGGGAGAGTTTTCAGCGGCGGGGGAACAGATCCAGGCAGCCGCTCGGATCGTGCAGAGTTTCATGGACTCGCAGAATCATTATCTGCGCGAAGAAAACGTGATCTTCCCCTTTGTCGAAAAGCACGGTTTGACCGGTCCTCCCCAGGTAATGTGGGCGGAACACGATCAAATTCGCGCGTTGGAAAAGAGTCTTGTCCAGCTGATGGAAGCGCCGCAAACGATGAAATTCTCTGACTTCTCCGCGCAGTTGGAGCGCCTGGCGGCACAGCAGTCGAATCTGCTGCAGAATCATTTCTTCAAAGAAAACAATATTCTTTTCCCACATGCATTGGATCTGCTGACCGATCTCGAATGGGCGGAAGCGAAACGAGAGTTCAGCCGGATCGGCTATTGCCCATTCACCCCGGAAGAAGATCGCATCGGCGAAAAACCGCATGCTAAACAAGCGGTTCCATCTTCTGCGGGGGATGAAATCCGGTTTGCGACGGGGTCTCTGCCGCGGGAGACTCTCGAAGCGATTTTCGCGACTCTGCCGGTGGAATTAACCTTCGTGGATAAAGACGATACCTTTCGATTTTTCAGCCACACACAAGGCGCAATTTTCGTTCGCAGCACCGCGACGCTCGGCACGCGCGTGCAGAACTGCCACCCGCAGAAGAGCCTCCATTTGGTCAACAAAATCCTCGAGGAATTCAAGAACGGAAGCCGCGACGTGGCGGAATTCTGGATACCCTACAAAGGAAAGCTGATTTACATCCGCTACTTCGCGGTGCGCAACTCCACCGGGGAATACCTGGGCAGTCTGGAAGTCACGCAGGACATTACCGACATCCAGAAGATTAAGGGTGAGAAACGGCTGCTGTAAGACCTCTCCTATCCCATAAATCCGCATCAACACGTCGAGAAACGGGGAATTCCGCTTTTTCCTGATGTCCTGAACATCAGCGAGCGGCGCTCCCCGTTTGCGTTGCTTGTAACCGTCACAGACAGGTTTTTTTCCTCGGTATGCTCTCCACCATCACTCTCTAACCGTCTGATCGGCTCGTAAATTGTATATGGGATTGCATTGAAGATATTGCAATCGCGGTGATCTTTTCCCTGTCCGTTTATGATTCATGCTGCATTCTCATATTCTGCTCCTGATGGGAAAACCCATCGGCGAACCGATCGTCTGTACGGTTCTTTCGTGATGAACACGCTGGAAGAGCTTCGGATCGCTTTTTTAATGCATTCAACAAAGGCACCTTCGTGAAATACCGGAAAGCGCCGTCATAAGTTCACCAGAGCCAGCAAGTAGAACCAGGTGGCAATGTCTTCGCCTTTCGTCTGTTTGAAGATCTCTCCGGGCGCGAACAGGGAGGCACCCATCGTGAACGTCAGATATTCATTGTAATTGTGGTTGGCTGTCAAATCCACCTCGTCGCCGAACACTCTGGAAGTGGAGCCGTCGCTTAAAGTAAAATCCTGATTGGCGGCGAAATGGTGATAAATGATATTCACAGTGGATTTCTCGCAGGGGTTCACCGTCAGACCGGCATGCAGATCGAAAAGACCCAATCCGTACGTGTGCGCAGGGATATTAGTGAAGTAGTCCATAAAGCCGTGAAATTTATGGCTCGTGGCATACATCGTGTCAAAGACTTTATAATCCCCTTGCGCCGGATCATCATCTCCGCTAAGATACTCCGCGCCCGCGCCGAGGTCGGGCTTCAG
>CAZUTK010000118.1:0-3295 GCA_964623265.1 uncultured bacterium
CCAGTCCGCGTCAAGCGCTTGCTGATCACGATACGAAATGCGCTGCTGCACGCTCGCAAGATGAAAGAGATGCGTCGGGATCAGCAGGAACTGGCGTCCTTAAAAGAGCTCTATGAGCGGATCATCAACGGGATAGATTACGGCATCGTAGTTCTCGATCAAAATCTGAAGATAGAATCCATCAACGACCACCTCCGCAGGAAATACCGCAAGAAAGACACGCCATCGGTGGCAGGCAAATCCTGCTATCGCTTTTTTTACGATCGAAAGACCATCTGCGACAAATGCCGAATCAAGGAAGTCTTTGAAAAAGGACAGCCAGTCAAATACAACATCGTGCACAAAACCCGCTGGGGGATGCAGTATCATCTCGAAGTGGACGCATACCCTCTGTTTGACGCGGAAGGGCGCGTCACCCGCGTCGTGCAGTTGGTGAAGGATGTCACGGAGCGAGTCAAACTGGAAGAAGAGTTACGCGAGAAAAAGGAGTATCTCGAAAACCTACTCACGCACGCACCGGTGGGCATATTCTCCACCGACCGAGAAGGAGTCATTCTTGCGGCGAATTCGACGTTTGCGGAAATTATCGGCGCGGCAAACGCTTCCGATCTGCTGGGAATCAACATTTTGGAATCAGAAACCTTCCTGCAAAGCGGCTTGAATCAGGAATTCCTCGCGGTCTTACAGCACGGCAAGACGATTGAAATCGAAAGCAAACCTTGCCATTCGCAATGGGGCAAGGAGAGCATCTGCTCGATTCGCTGTGTGCCGCTGAAAGGGAAAAATGACGTCATTTCCGGATTGATTGCCACCGTCGAAGACGTATCGGTAAAGTCCAGACTGGAGGAGAACTACCGCAAGCGCATCGCCGAACTTTCCATCTTCAAGGAGATCGGCGAATTGCTTCAGAGCACAGTGGTTCTAAATGAGATTTACACCATCGCGCTGATCGGAGTCACCGCCGGCAAAGGCTTAGGATTCAATCGCGCCTTCATTCTGCGCTATGACCGCAACAACAACACCCTAATCGGTGAAGCCGCCATCGGTCCGTCCGACGCCGCGGAAGCAGGGAGAATTTGGTCGGAGATATACGAGCAGAATCTCAGTCTGCGCGAGATATTCGAGAATTACAAAGTGAATCTGCATGAAAAGGATGTGCGCGTAAGAGAGATCGTCAGGCGCCTGAAGATCCCTCTGACCTGGGAAGAAGGTCTGCTTCAAGAAGTTCTCTTTCGAAATAAACCTTGCAAAGTGACGAACGCCGGACAGGGGAAATATGACGATCAACGACTTCTCGCCGCCGAACTCGGATGCGATGAATTCGCTGTTGTGCCTTTGGTCAGCCGCGGCAAGGCGGAAGGCATCATCATCGCGGATAATCTGATCACGCGCAAGGAGATTACCGACGAAGACGTGAACCGCCTCAGCATCATCACGAACCAGGCGGGAACCGCGATCGAAAATTCCCGGCTTCTCCAAAATCTCGAAGACAAAGTGGAAGCCTTGCGCATCGCCTATCTCGATTTAAAGAGCAACCGCGATTTGCTGCTCCGCGCGGAACGCCTGTCCGCAGTCGGCGAAGTCGCCGCTATGGTTGCTCATGAGATCCGCAATCCTTTGACCTCCATCGGTGGTTTCGCGCGCACCGTCCTGCGGGACATCGAAAAAGCGGAAAAAGCAGAAACAAACCGCCGCTTTCTCCATATCATAATAGAGGAGGTGAAGCGTCTGGAATCCATCGTCACGGAGATCCTCGGATTCGTCCGTCCGGTCCCCTTGAAATTCGAAGCCGCCAAACTGCACGAAGTGATTGATCAGACTCTGAGCATGATGTCCGGCGAAATTGACGAGTCGAAGGTAATCATCACGCGTGATTATCAGCAGGATCTCCCGTTGATCTGGATGGATGTGGATCAAATGCGGCAGGTACTGCTGAATCTTTTCCGAAACGCCCTGCACGCTATGCACAACGAAGGAATGTTATCTGTAATCACCGAGTCCACCGGGGATGTGGTCCGGATCCATGTCTCCGATACCGGCGAAGGAATCCGCGCTGAAAATCTGGATAAACTGTTCAACGCTTTTTTCACCACCAAATCCACCGGATCCGGTCTAGGCCTTACAATCTGCATGCACATCGTGAAAAGTCACGGGGGAACCATCGAAGTGGAAAGTCGCGAAGGCGAAGGTTCCACGTTTATCATATCGCTGCCCTTGCGCAGCGGGGAGGTGAATCAGGATGAAGAAAAAAATTTTAGTCGTGGACGACGAAAAAAACCTGCGCATCCTGTATGAGGAAGAACTGAAATCGGAAGGCTACGACGTGGACATCGCCGATTCCGCTGAAGCGGCGTTCAAATGTCTGGACAAAAGCACTTATGATGTGATCGTCCTAGATATTCAAATGCCCGGGATGAACGGTCTGGAGGCGATGGGACACATCCTGCATAAGAACCGCAAACAAGCGATCATCCTCAACACCGCCTATTCTCAATTTCAGGATGATTTCGAGTCCTGGTCGGCGGATGCGTATGTGGTGAAATCGGGCGATCTGACCGAATTGAAGGAAAAAATCCGGGAACTGGTCGGCTGATGGCGGAAAAACTGAGCGTCGCACTCCTCTGGCATATGCATCAGCCCTATTATCGGGATCCCAGCACGGATCAATACGTGCTGCCTTGGGTCCGTTTGCACGGTATTAAAGGTTACACGGATATGTTGGCAGCTGTCCAGAAGTTTGGGGACGTTCGGGTAACCTTCAACTTCACACCCTGTCTCGTCCAGCAGATTGTAGATTTAGGGGAGAACCAGGAAAACGACCTGTATTTCGACCTATCAATGATCCCCGCCGCAGATTTGCAGCCGGTCGAAAAAAAACTGATCCTGCGGCATTTCTTTTCTGCAAACTGGGAAACGATGGTTCTGCGCTATCCGCGCTATCGCGATCTCCTGAACCGGCGCGGACGCCGAGCGTCCGACTCTGATATTGATAAAGCGGCGGTAAAATTTTCCAAACAGGATTTTTTAGACTTGCAGGTTTGGTTTAACTTAACCTGGTTCGGCTGGTCCTGCGAACTGGAGCATCCCGAAATTCGGGAATTGAAAAAAAAGGGCAGGGATTTCAGCGAAGCGGAAAAAAAGCGGTTGCTCAACCTTCAAATCGAGGTTCTCAAGAAAATCATCGCCGATTATCGCACCGTTTGGGAAGCAGGAAAGATTGACATCTCGACCAGTCCTTATTATCACCCGATTCTTCCGCTTCTGATTGATAATTACTGCGCCAAAATCAGCCAGC
>CAZUTK010000119.1:0-3021 GCA_964623265.1 uncultured bacterium
AGATATTTAATTTGATAAAAACCGACGCATTAAAAAATTTGGAGAAAAAAATTGAAGAAAAACTTAAACAAGAGGGAATTTCCTACGAGCTGACTGCGCGCCCGAAGCATCTCTACAGCATTTATAATAAAATTCACACCCGCGTCAAATCGTTCGACGAGATTTTCGATCTGCTGGCGATCCGCATTCTGGTGGAAAAGGTGGAAGAGTGCTACTTTGTGCTTGGTGTCGTGCATTCGCTCTATTCCCCGTTCCACGAGAAATTCGCGGACTTCATCGCTATGCCCAAATCCAACTTATATCAGTCTTTGCACACTAAAGTGCGCGGTCCGGGCGGGCGGATTCTGGAGGTTCAGATCCGCACGTACAAGATGCATATGATCGCGGAAGAGGGCATCGCCGCTCACTGGCGTTACAAAGAAGGCACCGGAAAAGACGATGATCTGGAGCGCCACATCAATTGGGTGCGGCAGTTTCTGGATTGGCAGCGGGAAAGTACGACGCCGCACGAATTCATGGAAACTCTGCGGGAGGACCTCTTTTCGGATGAGGTGTTCGTCTTCACGCCCAAGGGCAAGTTGATTACACTGCCGAAAGGCGCCACGCCGGTGGATTTTGCCTTCGCGGTTCATACGGATGTCGGTTCGCATTGCATCGGGGCGAAAGTAAACAAGAAGATTGTGCCGTTGAATACCGAGTTGGTTTCCGGCGACACGGTGGAAATCATCACATCCGCCAATCAAAAGCCTTCGCAGGACTGGCTTCGTTTTGTGGTATCGGCGCGAGCCAAATCGAAGATCAAGCGTTGGTTGAAGGTTTCCCAGTATCAGCAGAGCGTCAAGCTGGGTCAGGAGCTGCTGTCGCGGGAATTGCACCGCCTGCGCATCAAGTCCAGCGGCGAGCAGATCGAAGAGATCGCCCGCGAGAGCGGTTATACGGATCTGGAATCGTTTTACGCTGCTTTGGGAAACGGCGATTTATCGTTGCAGTCCGTGATGGGCCGCCTGAGCGCGAAGAAGGTACAGCCATTGAAGGACGGCAACATCTTCCAGCATATGATCCGAAGGGTCAAGGGCGGCTCTGACGGGATCAAGATCCAGGGGATGGATGATCTGTTGATTACTTTCGCGGAGTGTTGTCGGCCTCTGCCGGGGGATAAGATCACCGGCTTCATCACGACCGGCAAGGGGATCAGTGTGCACCGCGCGGACTGCAAGAATGCCATTCGCTTGATGAGCGAAACCCATCGCAATGTCGCGGTGGATTGGGATGTGGATCACGACCAGCAGTTTAATACCCGCGTGCGGCTGCTGGCGGAAGACCGCCGCAATCTCCTGCGCGACCTGACAGAAGCCATCTCCACCCTGGACGTCAACATCATCAGCCTGGATATGAAAAAGGAAGGTTCCCTGACGATGGGCACGATGGTCATTCAGGTGAAGAACCTGGCTCACCTGACGAAGATCATCCGGCGCATGCAGAACGTGAAGGGGATCGTCACCGTTTCGCGATTGGATGAAGAAGTCGAATCCGATGAGAGTCTCTCGGCATCGGAGCGGGAATAGAACGCTTCCGCGGATATCCTGGTTCGATTCGAAATGATGCGCAGTTTGATTGCTCTCGATTACGGCAGAAGAAGAGTCGGGGTTGCGGCATGCAGTGACACCGTTCCCATCGCTTTCGGCATTACGACGCTGCAAATTGACAGTCTGGATGATTTGATCTCGCAGCTGAGAGGTATCCTCTTGGAGCGCCGGGTGACGGAAGTCGTGATCGGCGTTCCGATCAGTTTGGGGGATCATCCCGGGATGCTGCTGCCGGAAATTCTGGCTCTGAAGAGCAGATTCGAACGGGAGGGATTGGCGGTTCATTTGGTGGATGAAGCCTTGAGCAGCCGCAAGGCGGATGATCTGCTGCGCCGTCGGGGGGGGAAGCGAAGCCGAGAAGACCGAGACCGCGCTGCGGCAGCGCTGATTCTGCAGGAATTTATGGATGGGTTGTTGCCGTCTCTCAACGAAGATGAATTGACGAAGTCCTGCCGGTAATCTGAAGGATTCGAATAGATTCAAACTCTTCCTGTATCCCGTCTATGGTGAAATCAACCGCAAAAGAAAGTCCCATCCGCTTGGGCGTCATCGGCGCCGGCAGCATGGCGCAGATGACCTATCTGCCGATTCTGAAGAAGTTCGACGATGTCCGACTGGAAGCTCTGTGCGATCTCGATCGGCCCAAAGCCGGCTATGTAGCGCAGAAATTCGGTATTCCGCGGTTTTTCGGTGATCCGCAGCATCTTCTGTCGCTCTCGGAAATAGACGCGGTGATCATTCTGACGCCGACGAATTCTCATATGCCGTTGACGTTGATGGCGATGGAGGCGAGGAAGCCGACGTTTGTCGAGAGACCGATCGCGCGCGAGGTCGCGGAAGCCGAGAAGATGGTGGAAGCGGCGGAGCGGAGCGGCCAAATCCTCATGGTGGCGATGAACCATCGTTTCCGGCCGGACGCGATGATCCTGAAAAACTTCATCAGCGGAGAAGAGCTGGGGGATATTTTCATGGTGCGCAGCGGTTGGTTGAAGAAGAAGGGGCGCTGGTCGCGAAGCGAATGGGTTTATAAGCGGCGTTTTTCTGGGGGAGGGGTGTTGATGGATCTGGGCTTACAGATGCTCGATCTCTCTTTGTGGCTGATCAACACCCGCGAGATCGAGCAAATTTCGGCGAAGATTTTTCATCACACGCTGCAACTGGAAGTGGAAGACACGGTCGCCTGCCAATTGCATTTGAAGGGGGAGAAGATCGTGACGATGCACGCTTCCTGGGCGCTGCCGGCTCCGGAGACGCAGGCATACGCGCATTTTTGGGGGACAGAAGGAGCCGCGGTGTTGAATCCGCTTCGAATAGACAAGGAAATGCACGGGAATCTGGTCAACGTGACTCCGGAGAAGTCGCCTTCCGTGAAGGAGTTATACCGCTCCTCTTTTCGGTATGAGCTCCGGCATTTCGTGGAATGTGTGCGCCATCG
>CAZUTK010000120.1:0-2986 GCA_964623265.1 uncultured bacterium
GAGTTTTCTATGATCTCTCGAGAGGCTGCGCTGGAATTGGTGAAGCGGCGCGTCCCCAACCGGAACCTGATCAAACATATGATCGCGGTGGAAGCGGTGATGAGACGTCTGGCGCGGCATTTCGGCGAAGACGAGGAGCTCTGGGGGATCGCGGGGCTCCTGCACGATCTGGATTACACGGAAACGGCGGAGGATTTCCCCCTGCACGGCTTCCGCACCCGGGAACTCCTGTCGGATCAGGACGTCCCGCCGCAAGCGCTGCAGGCGATCGTCGCCCACACCGGGCACATCCCGGCGCAGACCCGCATGGATCGGGCGCTCTATGCGGTGGATCCCCTGACCGGATTGATCGTCGCCGGCGTCTTGATGCACCCGCAGAAGAAGTTAGCCGCGCTGGATGCGGATTATATCCTGCGCCGCTTCAAGGAGAAGCGTTTCGCCGCCGGAGCGGACCGCGGGCAGATCCAAACTTGCGAAGCGCTGGGATTGACGCTGGAGCAGTTCGTTTCCCTGGGCTTGGAAGGGATGTGCGCCGTCTCGGATCAACTGGGATTCTGATCTTGCCGATGAAAGACCGATCCGCATTCTTCTGTCTGCTGATACTAAGCCTCGCCGCGCCGCCTTGCGCCGGCGCTTCTTTGATCGATCCCATTCTCCTTACCCGCGGCTTTCAAAGCCTTGCCGCTTCAAAACCCACGATCCCCGATGATTCGCCTCGCTTCCGGACAGACGGCTGGTTCGCGGCGGATAAAGCCGATCATTTCTTCACCAGCGCGATGCTGAGCTGCAGCGCCTACCTCGCGCTGCGAGCCACGCACAACGACGAACCGACCGCACTCGTATCATCCCTGTTGGGTACGCTGACGGTCGGCATCGGCAAGGAAGTCTGGGATGTCTTTCACCCGGGGACGCCCAGCTGGAAAGACCTGACGGCGGATTTGCTGGGAACTCTGCTGGGGATTGCTTCAGCCTTTGCGATGACAAACGAATAAGCCGATGATCGAATTGCACGAAAAAGTAGGCGCCATACACATCCATTCCACTTTCTCGGATGGGACGGGTCATTACCATGAGATCATCCGGGCGGCGTCCGAACTGGGTCTGGAATTTCTGCTCTTCAGCGATCACCACACTCTGGAACCGAAACGCCTGGGGCGGGAAGGTTTCCACGATGGGGTTCTGGTCGGCATCGGATACGAAATCAACGATCAGAACAACATCAATCATCTGCTGGCGTTCGATCTCGATCGGGAAGTGGGGCGCGACTTATCTGCGCAGGAATACACCCGGCGCGTCGCCGCCGCGGGCGGCTGGGCGGTCGTCGCTCACCCCGATGAGAGGCGCAAGCAGCTGCCGGAGTTTCCGCCGTATCCCTGGACCGCCTGGGACAGTCAGGATTTCCACGCCATCGAAATCTGGAACCAGCTTTCCGAGTGGATGGAGAAGCTGACCCGCTGGAATAAGTACTGGCTCTATATGAACCCCCGCCGCACGGTCGTGGCTCCCACGAGGTGGACTCTCGAATTGTGGGATCGGTTGAACCTGAAGCGCCGTGTGGTGGGTACGGGCGGCGTGGATGCGCATGCTCATTACTATCCCATCTGGCGCAATTTCGGCGTGCGGATTTTCCCCTATAAAGTGCAGTTCCGCTCGATCCTGACGCACGCTCTTTTCGATGAACCTGTAGAAAAAGCGGATCCGCAGCTGGCGCTGAAACAGCTTTTCAGCGCCCTGCGCCGCGGGCGGATCTTCATCTCCAACCGGTTCGTCGGCGACGCCCGCGGATTCCGCTTCTGGGCGGAAGATGTGAAAACCGGCAACGTCTACCTTTCCTGCGATCGCGTTCCGGCCGGAGCGGAATTGCAGTTCAAGGTGAAGATCCCCGCCGAGGACGACCAGGTCTTCCTGCTGAAGGACAGCCGCATCGTCTGGCGGAGGCACAAATCCGCCTTGCCGTATCGCAGTTCTGCGCCCGGCGTGTACCGCATCGAAGTGCGCCGGAAAAATAGGACTTTCATCTATTCCAATCCCATCGTGCTGGAAGCGCCCTGAAGCGCAGTCGTGCAAATTTCTATTGATTTGCACGATGAAATTCCCTATAATACATTGAATCCGATATGGATGCGATAGAATGCGAGTTGATCCTGAAATAAAAGAGCACTGCGGCGTCTTCGCCATTTTCGGTCATCCCCGTGCGGCGGAATTGACCTACCTGGGGTTGTACGCGTTGCAGCATCGGGGTCAAGAGTCCGCCGGCATCGTCAGCTCCGACGGCCAGCAGATCTACCGGCACGTCGGCTTGGGGCTGGTGGCGGACGTCTTCTCAGATCCCAAACATCTGCGCGGCTTGAAGGGGCACCTCGCCATCGGGCACAACCGCTATTCCACGACCGGTTCCAACCTGATCAGCAACGCCCAGCCGCTCGCCATTAAATACCACGGCGGTCCTTTAGCCGTCGGGCACAACGGCAATCTCATCAATTCCCTGATCCTGCGCACCAAACTGGAAGCGGAGGGGAGCATCTTCCAGAGCACCACCGACTCGGAAGTCATCCTGCATCTGATCGCGCGATCCCGTCAGATCGGTCTGGTGCAGCAGATTCGGGAAGCCCTCCTGCAGGTGGAAGGTGCCTATTCGCTGGTCTTTCTAGCGCAGGATCGCATCGTGGCGGTGCGGGATCCGCGCGGCTTCCGGCCCCTGTGCATCGGATCGAAGAGCGGAGCCGTCGTGGTCGCCAGCGAATCCTGCGCCCTGGATTTGATCGAAGCGGATTACGTGCGCGACGTCGAACCCGGGGAAATCATCGAAATTGACGCCAACGGCTTGCGCAGCTCCTTCCTGCCGCCGGCGGATCGAGTCACTCAGTGCATCTTCGAGTTCATCTATTTTTCCCGGCCGGATAGCCGCATCTTCGGGGAATACGTGGATAAAACCCGCCGCAAGCTCGGAAAAGCGCTGGCGCAGGAAAAACCGACCCCCGGCGCG
>CAZUTK010000121.1:0-2734 GCA_964623265.1 uncultured bacterium
CACCGTCGGAGCGACGTTCGGATCCATCTGGAGCCGAATCATTCATCTCGATCCCGCCCTCTGCGCCGCGCTTGGGATGATCGCGGTCTTAGCCGGCACCGCCAACACTCCCATCGCCGCATCCGTGATGGGCTTGGAATTGTTCGGACCTTCATTCGGCCCTCTCGGAGCGATCGTCAGCGTCATCGCCTTCTTGATGACGGGATACCGAAGCGTGTATCCAAGCCAGATTTTGGCTCGTGCTAAAAGCGAAGTCTTAGTCACGCAAATGAACCAACCGATCTCCAAGGATGCTCGAATTTCCATCGAATTCGCCACGCGAAAGAGATTCGCGAGATATATGCGATGGATTAATTCTGTGTTTGAATGGATCCGCGGAAAAACCCAATAGTCGGTTTATGAGCATCTACTGGAATGAATTCTGAGCTGGATCTTTCAAAGCGTTTTTAGAAATTTCACTTGACTTATCCGAAAGAAATTATTATTTTTATATCTTATTAAAAATTTTGGAATAACTATGTATGCCATCGCTCGCATCGCGGGAAAGCAGTTCCGCATTGAACCCGCCATGAAGATCAAAGTGCCGTTGTTGCCGCTGGAAGTGGGTTCGACCTTCGAGATCAAGGATATCCTGCTGACTTCAGACGGTGATCAGATCCGCGTGGGCAGTCCGCTGGTGGAGAATCTCTCCGCGGTTGCCAGAGTGGAAGCTCACGGGCGGGAAGATAAAATCACCGTCTTCCGCAAGAAACGCCGCCAGGGCTTCCGTGTGCATAAGGGGCATCGTCAGCAGTACACACTGCTCTATGTGGAGTCTATCGGGGGCATCACAGGGGAAACGCTTCCGAAAGAACCACTTGCCGCCAAGGCGAAACCCAAAACGAAACCGAAAGCCGCCGAACCCCGTAAGAAAGCCCCAAAAAGGGTGACCGCTGCATCGAAGAAGCCCACACAAGCGGAAAAACCCAAGAAAGCGGCAGCGCGTAAAAAGAAAGGAGAATAGTTATGGCTCATAAAAAAGGCGTCGGTTCTTCCCGCAACGGCAGGGACTCCAATCCGCAGTATCCCGGAGTGAAGCGGTACGGCGGCCAACGTGTCAAACCGGGGATGATCTTGGTCCGGCAGAAGGGAACTCATTTCCATCCCGGTTTGAATGTCAGTATGGGCAAGGACTTCACCCTGTTCGCTACGGCGGAGGGAATCGTGCATTTCGGGCCTGGACGAGGTCGCGCCCGCACGGTCAGCGTGACGCCGTTGGAGCACTGACCTATCCTGATTTGCCAAGAACGAATCCGAGCTGATGATCAAGATCCCGCCCGCCACCGGTGATTGCAGCCGAGTATAATCCCTACTTAAATAATTTGAAACGCGGAGGACAGATGAAGATTTCCGTCATTGGAGCAGGCAACGTCGGTGCGACCTGCGCGCACATTCTCGCCAGCCAGGGCTTCGCTCAGGAAGTGGTCCTGGTGGACATTCTGGAAGGCATTCCCCAAGGCAAGGGTCTGGATATGTGGGAAGCAGCTCCCATCGCCGGATCCGACACGATGGTAGTCGGCACGAACGGATACGACGAGACCGCCGGTTCCGATATCGTGGTCATCACGGCGGGGCTGGCTCGTAAACCGGGTATGAGCCGCGAAGATCTTTTAGCGAAAAACACCGAGATTGTCAAAGACTGCTCCGCCAACGTCGCCAAGCGGAGCCCGAATGCGATCCTAATTGTCGTATCGAATCCTCTGGACACGATGACCTACGTTGCGTACAAAGTCACCGGATTCCATCATAAGAAGGTCATGGGCATGGCGGGTATCCTCGATACCGCCCGCTATCGCTCCTTCATCGCTATGGAACTGAAGGTGTCGGTGGAAGATATTTCAGCGGTGGTGCTGGGCGGTCACGGCGACACGATGGTGCCGCTGCCCCGACTGACCACGGTGGGCGGCGTACCATTGACCGATCTTCTGCCGAAAGAACGCATTGACGCCATCGTGGAACGCACCCGCAAGGGCGGAGGTGAAATCGTTGCGCTGCTGAAATCGGGAAGCGCTTATTATGCTCCGGCGGCGGCGGTCGCGCAGATGTGCCAGTCCATCGCCTTGAACAAGCGCCGTGTTCTCCCCTGCGCCTGCTGGCTGACCGGCGAATACGGCTTGAAAGACCTGTTCATGGGAGTCCCCGCCATCCTGGGTAAGAATGGCGTGGAAAAAGTCGTGGAAATTAAATTCACGCCGGAAGAAAAAGACCTCTTTATGAAATCTTCCGAAGCCATCCGCAAGACGATGAACGAGGCGAAGCTGTAAATCGTACTAAATTGTTTCTCCGATTCGTAAAAAACAAGGCGGGAAGGATTTCCCGCCTTTTCTGTTTGCAAATGCACCTCCGCGGAATTTATTCCGACTTACTTCCCGCCTTTTCGAACCTCATCTCTCCATCCCGAAAATCTACCTTCACAATATCGCCGGGGAGATAGCTGCCCGCCAGGATCTCGAGCGCCAGAGGATTCACCAGCTCGCGCTGCAAAGCCCGCTTCAGCGGGCGAGCGCCGAAGAGAGGATCCGTACCCACCGAAATCAGATGTTCCTCTGCGGCCGGTGTCAGTTGCACCGCGATCTCCTGATCCTTCAGCCGCTTCAGCAGCAGGTTCAATTGTAAGCGCAGAATTGCTTTCAAATCCGCATTGGACAGCGGATGGAAGACGATGATTTCATCAATGCGGTTTAAGAATTCAGGC
>CAZUTK010000122.1:0-2694 GCA_964623265.1 uncultured bacterium
CCGGATCATCATCTCCGCTAAGATACTCCGCGCCCGCGCCGAGGTCGGGCTTCAGTCTGGTTTCCCGGAACGCATAGCCTACATTCACGGCTAATAGATAAGCAGCGACGTCCATCCCTGCGACCTCGCCGAACTGATACGCGAATTCGACGGTATGGCGAAAGCCGCCTTCCTTGCCGGATAAGTAGAACCCAGGCGTAAACCGGTTCAACTGCTCCGTCGGCTGCATCCTCTGCCAGAGGAGAAAGACCTGCGTCGTCTGCGATGGGATCAGCTTCAAGTCCGCGTTGAATCCGATGACGTTGCGGTCGCCCGCATCGCCGGTTTGCTGCATTTCGACTTCTTTCAGATTGAAGACATCCAGCGTGAAGCGATCCTGCCGCAGCTTCAGGATGGCTCCGTCGAACGACCTTCCGATGTTACTCCAACCCACCGCGCCAATGAACCTTTCAGAACCATACGACACCTCCATGCGCCCGGCTTTTACGTCCACAGGCAGCTTGCACAGATTCTTAACCTGAAAATACGCCTGATGCAGATCGAGATTGTCCGCGCTGCCGTCGGTCAGAGTGCTGATCTCCTCTCCGAAGACGCGGGCATCTTGAATTTGAACGAAGCCTTCCAGATCCGAGGATGGCGTCAGGGTAACCGACAGCCTCGTGCGCAGGAGATTGAAGTCGTTGGGCGCGGTATCCTTGTTGAAATCCTTATTATCTATTTCGAAGCGATAGCGAATTTGCATCCCCAGTTTGTATTTTTCCTGCCCCAGCCCGGAAGACGCGAACAACCAACTGAGAGCAAAACCAATTAGAACGATTCTTCGCATCATGACCTCCTAATGTGATTTAAAGGAAATCCGCAGATTCGGATTCGTCCTACTTGCTGTACCGCTTGATGAATTCTTCCTGCGCCTTCTTCCGCTTGGCTTTCTCTTCGGGATCCATATTGCCGGTGTACCACGCGTGTTCCGGGCGCGCCAGAATTTCATTCAAAACCGCTTCCAGCTCCTTGGCGCCCTGCACCTTGCGGGCATCTTCGGAGTTCAGATTGCGTTCGATAATCTCGCGCAATTCCGGGACGAATTTGGTGTACCAGTGCTTGCCGACTTCGTAGAGCCCGTGCCAGTGAGTGTAATCCGGCGCCTGCATAGATACTCCGTGGCGGGCGCGGCGCCCTTCGTGATGCCAGAGTTCCCACCAAGTCCATTCCACGTCTTCATCGAACTGAGTGTCGGTGATCAAGTGATTGGAGTAGAGAATTTCCATCAGCTGCATTCCGGGTTCGGCGAACTTGGTATTGTAGAGCGCGATCAAGGCATCGTACTGCTCATAGAAATTATCCGTGAAGCCGGGCGTATGGCAGACGCCGCAGACCGCCTTCATATTGGTGCGGCGGGTTTTCCAATCCACCTTCGCCATCTTCTCCAATCCCAATTTCTGGTCGGAAATCTCCGGTCTGATGGAAACTTGCGGGCGGTTGTTCCAACTGATCCGCAAGCCCACGTCGTGAGTGACCGGGATCAGATTGCCGTCGCTGGTCCGCACGGCGGACATATGGCAGGTCGCGCAAGTGGGCGCCGCGGTGTAATCCTCCCCCAGAACCCACTTGGCGCTGGTCAGATTCATATCATCCTGATGCGCTTGATACGCGATGCCATGCTTAGATTCATCGTAAATTTCCTTCTGCGGATGATCGGGACCCAGATGGCATTTTCCGCAGTTTTCAGGGCGCCTCGCCTGTTCCGCGGAAAAAGCGTGGCGCTGATGGCAGGCCGTGCAGGAACCGATGCTGCCGTCCGGATTGAAGCGGCCGATGCCGGTGTTGGGCCAGCCGGTCGGCTTTAGGCTTCCGTCTTGATTGACTTCCACTACCGCACCGTGGCACTGAGCGCAGCCGTTGATGGTCAAAGCTGACCCGCCGTAGAAACGAGTGTCGCCTTCGACGATGTCCGCCAGGAAATTATCCAGCGATCCGAGGATCAACCCGGCTTTGGAGTGATGGCTCTCGTCGAACTGAGCGACCTCCTCAGAATGGCAGCGGGCGCAGTCCCGGGGGGAAACGATGATGCTGATCCAGGTATTTCCGTGTTCGAAGGCGTCAGCCTCGCCCTTTTGCGCCTGATGGCACTCGTAACAGCCGACATTGGCGCGGTAATGTTTGGACGTCCCCCACTCCTGATAAATGCCGTGGCTGGAAGCGGCGTGACACTCGATGCAGGTCTTTGTCTGGGGAGACATCCGGCTGGGGATGGTGGTCTGCGCGGATGCCGAAATCGTATTAGCGACCAGAGACGACAGTGCGAAAACCAGAGTATAGCGGATGAAACTCATTCGTCACCTCCTGATGAATGGGTTTTTGCGGATTTTAGGATTTCGTATTTATACGAAGGGACGGGAGTGCTGTTTGGGGTTATGTGAAAAAGATATCGTAATGAGATGGATGGGGAGACTGTTCCGGAGACCGGATCGAGTTTGCATCAGGCGCTTAGCGGCACCTGCCGGATTGCCGGAACAGCCTCCGATCCAATCACAAATTTTTCTGCGCCCAACCCTGTGCCAGATGGATGATGACTTCCGCCGCCTTGGTAAGGCTGGATTTGGCGATCCATTCGCGCCGGGCGTGTTTGCCGGGCCACTCAACTACCAGGCGGCGCTCGACAAGGTGCAGCGCTACAACAAGCTGGCCCGCGATGAA
>CAZUTK010000123.1:0-1950 GCA_964623265.1 uncultured bacterium
GAGCAGCAGACTGTCCTCGTTGGCGACGACATCGGTGGAGCGCGGGCCACGGTCGAAGATGGAGATTTCCCCGAAGAACTCACCTTCCCCGAGGATCGCCAGGATCACTTCCCCGCCTTCTTCGCTGATGCGCGAGATCTTCACCCGTCCGGCTTTGATGATGAAGAGGTTCAAGCCCCGGTCGTCTTCGAAGATGATCAAGTTGTTTTTTTTGTACCGTTTTTCGGTGAGCTGCTGTTCGATGCGGTGCAGGATTTCATCGCTCAACTCGGAAAAAATGGACACCATTTTCAGCGGTGATTCAGCCATTTTTCCTCCCGGTTGAATGCTCGGATGGGACAGAGTCACCTTCCGATTCGGTTGCGCCGTCGTTCGGACGGAGTTCTTCTTCGGAAGTTTTTCCGGCTCGTTCGATGACCTCCCGGATGGCGGGCAGCAGGAAGATGCCGTCCAGCGGTTTACCCGCCAGGGCTCGCCCCAGAGCCGCCACCTGCTTCGCCGTCGGAGAAGCCCGGTTCAGGATGATCAGATTCTGTTCGTGGACTCGACAAGCGCCGTCTTTGAAGGAACCGCGGTCGAAGCGGACGTCGAAATCCAGACGTTTCGCCAGATCCACCAGATGCTCGAGAACTTCCGATTCCTTCAAGGCTCGCCTACAGATATTTGTCCAATTTATTGCGTTCCATATATTCCACCGCCAGCTTCACTTCCTGGGCGTGATCCCGGTCGCAGATCAGCATGGCGTCGCCGGTGCTGATGATGATCAGGTCTTTGACGCCCACCAGCGCCAGAAAACGATCGGGGGAGTCAATGTAGCAGTTGCGGGTGTGGATCAGCACATGGCCGTTCTGGTTGGCATTGCCGTCCTTATCCTTGGGGGAGAGGCGGTACACTTCCGCCCAATTGCCGATGTCCGTCCAGGAGAAGTCGCCTTTGACGACGGCGACATTGCTGGCCCGTTCCATAATGCCGTAATCCACCGAGATCGAACG
Organism: uncultured bacterium; assembly: GCA_964623265.1. Classification (GTDB taxonomy): domain Bacteria; phylum Electryoneota; class B3-LCP; order B3-LCP; family B3-LCP; genus CAZUTK01. Next base: position 993 of record CAZUTK010000123.1, read on the forward strand.
CACGCCCCGGTAGATATTGTCCGCGTGCGTTTCATCTTGATCCGCTGTGCGGCGGATTTCCATCAGCGCCGCGTAGAGTTCCGGCAGAGAATTCTCGATTTCCGCCAGGATGCGCTTCACGGACCAGATGAACATGCCGCTGTTCCAAAGAAAATCGCCGCTCTCGAGGAAGCGCACCGCCGTCTCGAGGTTGGGTTTTTCGGCGAACGTGACGACTTCATAGGCGCCGGTTTCCTTCTGGTGGACGGGATCATACTGGATATATCCGTACCCTGTTTCCGGGTGGGAAGGTTTGATGCCGATGGTCACGAGGGAGTCGTAGCGCCGGGCGGTTTCCAGAGCCTGGCTGAGGCAGCTGACGAAACGCCCCGAATCCGTGACCAGGTGATCCGCGGGCAGCACCACCATCATTCCGTCGGGGTCGGTTTGAGCCAGCTTGACCGCCGCCAAGCCGATGCAGGGAGCCGTATTCTTTCCCACGGGTTCCAGCACGAAATTTTCGTCGGCGAAATCGGGGAGCTGCTTTCGGATCAGCGGCAGCAGTTCCCGCGTCGTGACGATCAGGATCTGCCGTTGATCCACCAGCGGCAGGATGCGGTTGATGGTCTCCTGCAGGAGGGTGTTATTGCCGAAGATGTTCAGCATCTGCTTCGGTTTCTGCTTGCGGGATTTGGGCCAGAATCGGCTGCCGATCCCGCCGGCTAAGATAACGGCGTGAGTCATAGTTGCGGCATCCTGATGAATTCGGGAAAAAATCTGCGGCCGCCTTCAGCGGACTTGAGGCGACCAATCCAGTTGGACATTTTCCGTTTCCCACCTCGGACGGACGCGCACCGTGTCCGGATCTAAAACGAAAGGCTCCGCGAACCGGAAAGGATTTAATCCGCCGAAGGAGTAGCGCTCATTGCCATCCTGATCCTGATACAACCAGAGGCGGTACAATCCCGCCGGCAGATCC
>CAZUTK010000124.1:0-275 GCA_964623265.1 uncultured bacterium
GGCAGGTGGAAGTCACGGTTCCGATCGCCGACCGGGTCTATCCGTTTGAGGAGATCGTCAGCAATTCGGAAGAGAACGACTCGCTCGGCAACTGGATTTCCACTGACCAGGGGATGCTGATTTTCAACCGCGCCGATTCCATAGATCCGCAGAGCGCCGAGGACCAGCTGTGCTATGACGCCTTCGACCGAACCGTCCGAACCTACGTCGGCGTGCGTACTGTGGATTCGCCCGGCGTGCGGTCCACTCAGTTTTCGGTTGCGGAAGTCGCTCCG
>CAZUTK010000124.1:313-1719 GCA_964623265.1 uncultured bacterium
CTGCTGATTCCGCCCTTCACCTTCGAACTGCCCTACCATGATCTTTCGCCGTACGACGAATACGAATGGGCGTATCTCGACTGGGGCAACGCTCTGGTGACTATCACCAACAACCTCCCTGCGCCGATCTACGACATCGTGATCCAGGTGTTCGATCCATCGTCCGGCTTGCTGCTGCTGATCCACGAACTTCCCGACACGCTGCAGCCGGGAGAATCGGTGAATTTCACCTCCGGTCTGCCGGTAGGAGAAGAGATCACGAATTTATTCAGAGTCCAGATTTCCGGCGCTTCCCCAGGGTCACCCGAACCGGTGCTGGTTTCTTCCGGAAATAACATTCAGTTCGGCCTGACTCTTTCGCCGCTGGGCGTCACGGCGGCGCACGCGCACCTGAGCGAACAGGAATTCTCGGCGGACACCGCCTATGTCATCGAAGCGAGCAATATTGTGTATCAGGCGGTCATCCGGGAAGGGTATTTCCAATACGAAGTGGAAAACCATTCCGAGCTGATCCATCAGGTCACCCTGACGCTGCCGGATTTCACCCGGGACGGTCAGCCTCTGCAGCAGGAATTCACTCTGCAGCCGCATCAGACGCTGAACGCGGAGCCGATGAATCTGCAGGGCTATCAGCTCAACTGTCCGAACAAAGATAATCGCATCCGCGTGCTCGTCGCGTCGAACATCCTCGATACGGCGCACCCCCTGTATCAAAGCGCGGATTCGATGATCACCTTCGATCAATATCACTATATTCAGACGGAGATTCACGTTTCCGACCTGCGCTTCAGCACCTTCGCAGGCAATCTGAACAACGTAGAAATCGCCATCGAGCAGGATCCGCAGATTCTGACGGATATCCCTAAAGGTTTGGAATCAGTCTCCGTTGAATCCGCGGTAATGGACCTGCAGCTGCGGAATTCCACCGGTATGCCGATGAACGTCTGCCTGCGGTTTGAGGCTTATAGGAACGGCGCACTGGCGGCTGTACGCGAACTGCCGCCCCTGCCCGTTTCGCCGGCGGACGGCTTTTATCCGGGCGCGCTCGATACCACGATCGGCGGGATGGAAGACCTCGTCAACGTTGTCCCGGACAGCATCCTGACGCTGGGGACGGCGACGATCAACGGCGAAGGTTCGATCACGGAGGACCAAGTGGTGGAAGGCAAATACACAATATCTTCCCCCTTCGCCTTCGCTATCGAGGAGACGAAGCTGGAACCGCAGCTTTCGGTGTTGAGCGGCGGCTACGGAGATCCGCTGGCGCAGGTGGATCTGACGCTGGAGCTCGAGTCGCACGTGCCCTTGAACGGCGAAGCGATGATCCTCGCAGCGTATGATTCGACGCAGTTCAGCGCGGGCGGCGCCGTGGATACGCTGCTGCGCGCCTCGCTGCCGCAGGCGCA